>PBPF01000117.1 GCA_002724615.1 Verrucomicrobiales bacterium
CCTCGATGCCTACGGCCCCTCTCGCCTCATGTGGGCCAGCGACTGCCCATACCAACTCACCGCGCCCAACACCTACGCCGCCAGCATCTCGCTAATTCGGGATCGATTAGAGACCCTCTCAACCAGCGACAAGGAATTCTTGTTACGTAAAACGGCAGAAAAGGTATATTTTTACTGAGCCGCCCCTCAGCGCCCAACGCAGAAAAGGTGCTTCTCACCGCGGATGAAAATTTGCCCTTGGCTTATCGCGGGGCTTGAGGAAACCAATTCGCCAATCTCGTTCTTCGCCATGACCTCAAATTTCGGACCCGGCTTCACCACTGATGTCACTCCCTTGTCCGAGACAAAATAAACCAGCCCGCCCGCCGAGATTGTCGAGGCACTGTGACCACCCCCAAGCCGCTCCATCCAGAGCCGCTCTCCTGTCTTGGCCAGAAAACAACTCGCCACGCCACTATCCGCCACCACCAGAAAGTATTTACCCACCACAATTGGCGAGGGCACATAGGACGCCCCCCGCCGGGCCCGCCATGCGATATGCGTCTCTGTCACGTTTCCCTTCCCATCCGGCCGAATCGCCAGGATGTGCCGCTCAGGAAAACCGCCAGTGACAAAAAAATGGCTCCCATCGAACACCATCGACGCAACAAACTGTTCCGTCGGCCCGTCCACTGTCCAATGTTGGCGGCCTGTGTCCGGATCATAGCTCGTCACCGCCTTGCTGCCCGCCAACACCATTTGATTGCGTCCGCCCACCTTGCGGATAATCGGCGTGCCATAACTGCGAATCCCATGCTCACGCTTCACTTTCCATCGCACCTTGCCCGTTTCCCGATCCAGTGCCGCCATATACGACTTCCCATCGTGGTCGCCATTGATGATCACTAGATCCTCATAAATCACCGGACACGAGTTGAACCCATGCGCGCTGATGAACTCACCAATCTCCACGTTCCACTTCTGTCGGCCATCCATGTCAAAAGCCGCCACCACAATTGTTCCCGGAGTAATCAAGCGCGCGGCTCCCACATTGGGTGCCGGCACCTTCCGGCCATCGATCTTCATGAACGTGGCAAATATCAGCTTCCCATCCGTTGCCGGCGTTCCCGAGGCGCGACTGTTGAGTCGATGCAACGTCTCCAGTCCCGACTTAACCACCACTCGACGCCAAAGCTCACGGCCAGTGCGTCGGTCTAGACACAGCAAAATCCGCTGCTCCTTCTCCGGCAGGCATGAAGCCAACAATACCCGGTCACCCCAGATCACTGGAGATGAATGACCCCGACCCGGAACCTTCATTTTCCACGCCACATTCTCCGTAGCGCTCCATTTCACTGGAACACCCTTCTCTAGACTCGTCCCATCTCCCCGAGGCCCTCGCCATCCCGGCCAGTTTTCCGCCATTAAAGAAATCGATACAAAAGAGCACAACGCAAGGATTCGCATGGCCAAATTCTAGGCCCGGCCATTACACGCACAAGGTAAAACCGGAGAAACGACACGACGCGTTGCCATAGCCTCCAATAAATGGCAAAATTGGAACCACTTCAAGAACTGGAAACTAGGTCAATGGCCATTATCGCTACCATGAATCGACCCGCCGCCTTAATGGCCCTGACAAACTTGCTTCTTTGGGCAACTGTCTTGCCTGCTCAGGAAAAAGTTTCCTTTGAAAAAGAGATTGTCCCGCTTCTAGCCAAGCGTTGCCTCGAGTGCCACAACGCACGCGATGAAAAAGGAGGCCTCGACCTTTCAAAGCGTGAGACGACTTTACAGGGGGGTGACTCAGGTCATGTTATTACTGTCGGCAAAGTGGCCGACAGTCCACTAATCGGACGCTTGGAGGCGGGCGAAATGCCACCCAAGTCGCGCGGCCAATCCCAAAAACTTCCCGCCGCCGAGATTGCCCTGCTGAAACGTTGGATTGCCGAGGGCGCGCAATGGCCTAAGGAGCGCAAGATCGATATCTACGAAAAGACAACCGATGTTCGCGGCGGGTTGGATTGGTGGTCATTGCAGCCGGTGAAACGCCCGGCGATTCCGAAGGTGCAACAATCTCAGAGGATCAGTAATCCCATTGACGCTTTCATTCTTGCCCGGCTGGAAAAACACAATCTCGAGCCAGCGCCATTGGCTGACAAACGCACCCTAATTCGCCGCACGTACTTTGACCTACTGGGACTGCCGCCGACCGCCGAACAGGTCGATGCCTTCGTGAACAACAACAGCCCGCAGGCTTACGAGCAGTTGATCGATGAGTTGCTCGCTTCCAAACATTACGGCGAACGGTGGGCGCGTTACTGGCTTGATCTGGTTCGCTTCGCCGAGACGTGCGGCTATGAACGGGATCAATTAAAGCCCAACATCTGGCGTTACCGCGACTGGGTAATCAACGCCTTCAACAACGACATGCCCTACGACCGGTTCGTGACTGACCAGCTGGCCGGTGATGAAGTTTCTTATCGCGATGAACAATCGGTCATCGCCACCGGCATGATTCGCGCCGGCACATGGAACGATGAACCCAACGACGGAGCCGATTATCTTTACACGCGCCTCGAAGACATGGTGCACACGACGACCTCCGCCTTTATTGGCCTCACAGTGAAATGCGCGCGCTGTCACGATCACAAGTTCGATCCGATCCGCCAGACCGATTACTACCGCACCGCCAGCATTTTTTGGGCCGGTTACATCGGACAAGCCAACCTCGGCGGACCGAGCAAGGGTCAGCTGGGAATGGACGTGTTTGGCTGGACGGACAGGGGTCGCACCGCCGGCCCCATTCGCCTGCTCATCAAAGGCGAACGCCACAAGCCGGGTGAGGTCATTGAACCGGCTACGCTGTCCTCAATCCCAGCCCTGGAGAAAAACCTCGATCCTCCGCCAGCCAACAGTAAGACCACTCATCGGCGCCTGCAATTCGCCCAGTGGATTACCCGCCCAGACCATCCGCTCACCGCGCGCGTGATGGTCAATCGGCTCTGGCTCCACCATTTTGGCCAAGGGATCGTCCGAACACCGAACAACTTCGGCTTCAAGAGCATCCCGCCAACCCATCCGAAATTGCTCGACTGGCTTGCNGCTGAACTGGTCGANGGCAANTGGACGCTCAAGCGAATGCATAAGCTGATCATGATGTCATCAACCTACCGTCAGTCCTCACAGCATCCGAACCAGAAGCAGTATCAGCAACAGGATTTCCTCAACGAATCCTGGTGGCGATTCAACCGCAGGCGGCTCGACTCCGAGGCGCTCCGCGATGCCATGCTGGCCGTCAGCGGACGTCTNAATCCNAAAATGGGAGGCCCCAGTTTTTACCCGCGGATGAGCAAGGAAGCTCTTGAAGGCCTATCCCGCAAGTCGAATGCCTGGGGCACGTCTTCGCTTTCCGAGCGATCGCGCCGTAGCATTTACATGATGACCAAGCGCTCCCGCCTGCTGCCGCTGATGACCACGTTTGACTTCACTGACACCACCCTGCCCTGCGGNCAACGTGATGTCACCACGGTGCCAACGCAATCATTGGCTCTCTTGAACAACCATTTTGTGCATGAACAAAGCACTGCCATGGCCCGACGCATCCTGAAGGAAACCGGCAGCGATCCGGCCAAGGGTGCAGAACGCGCTTGGCAATTGGCCTTNGGCCGCAAGCCAACCGCCGCGGAATCCACTGCGNCCGTGGCACACATCAAGTCACAACTGGCGGGTTTTATCCAAAGGCCCAAGACGGGCTTGGCCGCTGACAAGAACGCTGACGGCCTTGCGGTAAAAAAGAATCTGGCTCTTTGGCTAAAGGCTGATAATGGCCTACAAATCGACAAGGACGGCGGNGTGATGTTCTGGAAAGACAGCTCTGGTTCTTCAATTGATGGACTCCACCCCCATGATGGATCGCAATTCAATGCCAGCAAGCGGCCGCGGCTCGTCGCAAAGGTCATCGCCGGCCGGCCAGTGATTCGTTTCGATGGCAAGGATGACTTTTTGCATTTGGCCGGCGTGCCGCTTTGGGGACAGGACTTCAGCCTCTTCGTGGTCGCCAGCGACCGAGGTACTAACGTCAAGCATCGGGAAATCATCTCCAATTGGCACCGACGTGGCCGTTCGACNACGTCCNTCTTTTTCGGGCTNACTGGAAAATCCAGTGTTCGCCTCAGTGACGCCTTTGTGCCGGCGGGCTCGGTGAAGATTCCCGCCTCCCCTTTCATCCTTTCTGGTTTCAACTCCAAACAGGGAGCATTCACCTATCAGGGNCGGACTCTGCTGGCATCGGCCGGCCCACTCTCCAAAAGGGATGTTGCCGGCCCTTACGTGATCGGGGTTCAGGGAAATTANGGAACCGAATACTGGAACGGTGACATTGCCGAGCTCATCCTGTTCACCCGAGCCTTGAGCGAAACCGAACGNGAAGCAGTCTGGAACTATCTGGCTAATCGCTACCAGTTNAAGNTCGAGGCNCANCCAGATGCACCGCAACATTTGGCACTGGCCTCNCTCTGCCATGTCCTCATGAACACCAACGAATTCCTTTATATCGACTAACCNAGAAAGNATTNNACTGATGGCACGTTACTTTCCATGCGGCAAAACACGCCGCGAATTCGTCTGGGAGATGGGTGCTGGTTTTACCGGCTTGGCCCTAACCTCCTTGCTCGCTAACGATGGTTTTTATACCAAGCACGGCATCGGCGATGGCCAACCACTGAAACCTCGCCCACCTCATTTCACGGCCAAGGCAAAGAGCTGCATTTTCCTGCTCATGAACGGTGCACCCAGCCAGGTCGACACCTTTGATTACAAACCGGAACTGGAAAAATACGCCGGCAAATCCCTGCCAGCCGATAAAAAATACATCAACTCCGGCGGACGCAAGGTCGGTTTCCTGACCCCCAACTTTCGGCCGTTTAAACCCGGCGGCGTCAGCGGCCTGCTGGTATCCGATTACTTTCCGAATGTCCGCAAACATGCCGACAAGCTGGCGGTCATCAAGTCTTGCCACGCCGACAGCCACGCCCATGGNTCGGCATTAGTGGCCATGAACACCGGCAGCACNTTTATCGGCCGGCCGTCGGTNGGNAGCTGGAGTGTCTATGGGCTTGGCACAGAGAATCAGGCCCTGCCCGGTTATGTGGTGATGATGGACAAGCGCGGCGGCCCCATTTCCGGTCAACCCAATTACTCCAGCGGCTTCATGCCCTCAACCTACCAAGGGACACTCTTCCGCCCAACCGGCAACCCCATCCTCGACCTGAAGGGACCAGCACACCTAGACCGCGTGTCGCAACGCAGACAACTGGACCTGTTGGCCGAGCTCAATCAAAAACACCTCGATGCCCGACCCGGCGGTGCAGATCTAGCGGCACGTATTCAATCCTACGAACTCGCCTACCGCATGCAATCAGCCGCCCCCGAGGCGGTTGACCTGAGCAAAGAAAATCAAAAAACACTCGATGCCTACGGCGTAGGCAAAAAACCCACCGATGAATTCGGCCGCAACTGCGTCACCGCCCGCCGCCTAGTGGAACGCGGTGTCCGTTTCGTGCAACTCTATTCCGGCGGCGGTCACTTGGCTGACACGTGGGATGCTCATGTCAGCGTCGAGAATAACCACGGACAGCACGCCGGCGAAGTCGACAAGCCCATCGCCGCGCTGTTAAGCGATCTGGAACAACGGGGCCTTCTCGATTCGACACTGGTCGTCTGGGGCGGGGAATTTGGCCGCATGCCATTCAGCGAGGGAAAGAATGCGCCGGGCCGAAACCACAACCCCTATGGCTTCTGTATGTGGATGGCCGGCGGCGGCGTCAAAGGCGGTATGAGCTACGGGGAAACCGACGAATTTGGTTTTGAAGCATCCGTTAACCGAACGCACGTCCATGACATCCACGCCACCATGCTCCACCTCATGGGCCTCGACCACGAACGCCTCACCTATTTCCACCAAGGCCGCGAAGAAAGTCTAACCGACGTCCACGGCCGGGTGGTGAAGGAGATCTTGGCCTAACTAACCATTACTGAGACTTTGGCTATCTGTCTTTTTCAAACTCTATTGGCTCAGACTCTTTGGCGTATTTGTATGCAGTAAGTAAATCAAAGCTCTCTAATGCATTGGGGGAATTATACGCCCACATTCCTGGATGCTTAAGTTTTGCAGCTGGTTCTTCCTTAATTTTCAAACCCGGAAAAATCTCTCCTTCTTCACTCTTTGATTCCGGGATTTCAAAGGAATATAACTTATTCTTGGATTTATTGAGTATCGCCTCGATGACCTTCTGTTCGTCCTCAGGATTTTTTTCATTATTAAAAACTAGGTCCAAAAAATACACGTGATCGCCAATTATCCTCCATATCCCGTGAACTACATCTTCCCCGACTTCCTCTCTTACTAATTCCGCTTCAGCTTCCCTTGGCACGCCCTCCCCGTCGTTAATGTTGGGATTGTGTTGGGATATAGTCGACAAGGAATAGGTGTGATCTCGTCTATAGACCACCTCCGTATGAGATTTGTAGACACGACCAGTGCTATCGATGCTCTCTTCCTCGCCCTTCCGTCGCCCAACAAAGTTTTCTTCATCCTCAGACAAAGGCTCGCCAATAATAGCTAGCATGCTTTTGACAGTGGGTGGCGACCCTTTCGCATCTCTTCTGATTTTATCAAAAGTAATTTGATCTTCCTTAGGGAGAACTTCACGCTTGCCGCCCATAGCAGCCGTAACTCCGGTCAAGCTGCCATCAGGGTTGATGCTAAATACAAACAACACCTCTTCACTTCTTTCTTTAACCTCAACGTGTAATTCTCTTTTTTCGTTTATCTCCCATTTAGCTTTAAATTGTTTCTTTCCATCCCTGTAACTCTCAACCTCACCGTTTTCCCATAAAACCAACCTGAGTCTATTAGCATTTTGATTAGATTGACCCACATAAAACCCAACAATCTTTTCTTTCAGCGTTAATTCTTCATTAGGCTGCCCAGTAGTGTTGCGACTAGAAGAAGTGTTATGAGGTGTATTCTTATCAGCGTCTTCTACACAGCCCACGACCACCAAACCAACAATAAATGAGATCAGAATTTTCATCTCGTGATTGTACTACCTAACTCACTGGACCTGGTGGAGGATAGAGAAAACCATTTCTTGGTCTACTTAACCCACCGATCCGCAGGCTCAGGCTAGTTTCCACCCTTTGCGGTAGCTTCGACCCAAGTATTTTTCAGCTTCGGGGGCATTGGGGAATTTCATCTTCTTGGGTTCCCATTCCAGTTTCTTCCCGGCCCGGTAGGCGACGTTGCCTAGATGGTTGGCTTCGGTAAGTGGCCCGGAATAGCCGAAATGACACAACGGCTTGGGGCCTTCGCCTTTGCAGGCACGGATCCACTCTGCCTGTTGACCGGGTGAAGGTGGAATGGATTTCTTCGGCCGTTTATAGTCCTTGAATTTGTCCTCGGGCAACAGAAGGTGCTTGCTGTAATCGGCCAACAACAGGCCGTCCTCACCAATGAAGAGCGAGCCGCTACCCCATTTGGGAATGCCGGCCGTGTGCCAGATTTTTGGTTTCTCGGTGCCCTGATACCAAGTGTGCTCAACCGCGGGATATCCGTCTCCCCTGGCAGCGAATGTGTATTTCACACTCATGGAGGCCGGCGCGATATCGTGATACGGTTCAGGCCCGGACAATGGCTCGATGGTCAATGGCACATCGAGTTTAAGTGCCCACCACGGCAGGTCATTGCGATGACTGCCGAGATCAGACATGGTGCCATTGCCAAAATCCCACCAGCGATACCAGCGCGGCCCGGGGAAATAATCGGTATGGAACGGACGGAACGGCGCGGGGCCGATCCATAGATCCCAGTCGAGAATTGCAGGCACGGGCATGCCTTTCTTCGGCGTATCCTGCGTCGAAATGATGTCCCGGTTGCGCCGAGCCTCTTCCGGGGTTTGCCAACCCCAAGCGCGGCTCACCCAGGTATGCACTTCGCTGACTGGCCCGATGGCACCCGCCTGAATCAACTCCACTACACGCCGGTAGTTTTCACCCGCATGAATCTGCGTACCCATCTGGGTTTGCACTCCCGCCTTTGCGGCCGCCTCAGTGATGATCCGGCATTCGTGCACATCACGTGTAAGCGGCTTTTCGCAATAGACATGCTTCTTGGCCTGCAAGGCCGGCAAAGTGGCGAAGGCATGCGTATGTTCGGTCGTGGAAACGACCACCGCATCAATATCCTCAAGCTTCCCAAAGAAATCGCGCATGTCCTTGTAAGTGCGCGCTTCAGGGGCGGTCCTCAAGGCACCTTGAAGGCTGTTTTTGTTTACATCACAAAGAGCGACAATATCTTCATATCTACAGGCATTGACATGGCCTCGACCACGGCCACCGACACCAATCAGCCCGACTTGAAGTTTGGAGTTTGGAGACTTGGCCCGCGTGATCGCAGGGAAGCCCAAGACAGCCGTTGAAGCCGCGGTCGTCTTGATAAAATCACGACGGGAAAAACGGGGAGAAACAGGTTTGTCATTCATTGCTGGAAGAATCCTACTCCACCATCCTGATTGTGAGAAGTTCAGAT
>PBPF01000118.1 GCA_002724615.1 Verrucomicrobiales bacterium
GCGGTCAATCACCAGTTGATCCACCGCCTCGCTGCTCACCAGCAGTTCATAGATGCCCGTCCGGCCCTGATAGCCGATTTCGCCACACTGGTCACACCCAGCACCCTTCATGATCTTCCGGTCGCCCAACTTTTCCATGGGAAACTCCACCTTTAGCAAGTCCTCGTTGGGATACTGATGCGGCTCACGGCATTCCGGGCAAGCGGTCCGCACCAGTCGTTGGGCCATCACCGCCACGATCGCATCAGCAACCAGAAACGGCTCCGCACCCATGTCAATCAACCGCGTGTATGCACTTGGCGCATCGTTCGTATGCAGTGTGCTGAAAACCAAGTGGCCCGTGTTCGCCGCCTGAATGGCAATGTCCGCGGTCTCCCCATCACGAATCTCACCGACCATAATCACGTCCGGATCCTGCCGCAGGAAATGTCGAAGCACATGGGCGAACGTCCGCCCGATGTCGCTCTTGACGGACACTTGGTTGATGCCCTTTAGCTCGTATTCCACCGGATCCTCCACCGTCATGATCCGCTTGTCGGTGGAGTTGATGGTGTTTAAAAACGCGTACAGCGAGGTCGATTTGCCCGAGCCCGTGGGGCCCGTCACCAACATGATGCCGTGCGGCTTATTGATGATCTCTTTGATGGACGTCTCGATGCGCGGAACCATTCCCAACGTATCCAGTCCCTTCAAAATACTGCCGCGCAACAGCAGGCGTAACGAGACGCTCTCGCCATAAACCGTCGGGACTGTAGATACGCGAATGTCGATCTCCTCGCCCTTGATGCGCACGTTGATTCGGCCATCTTGCGGCAGGCGTTTCTCCGCAATGTTCATCCCGCTCATCACCTTGATGCGCGAGATTAACGCCGACTGCAACTGCTTGAGCGAAGGCGGCAACGACATCTGGTGCAGGATGCCGTCAATGCGATGCCGGATGCGCAGCTCATCCTCGTGCGGCTCGAAATGGATGTCCGTCGCCCGGCTCTTGTGGGCATTCCAGATTACCTGGTTCACGAACTTGATGATACTCGCCTCCTGGTCACCCTCGGCAATTTCTTTGTCGCCGATGAACAACTCCATGTCGTCATCTTCGCCCAACTCGCCCTGCGCCAGTTCGTCAATCGTCTCCGCACCGACGCCGTAATACTTCTCGTATGCCCGACCCACCTCCTCGCGTGTGGCCAGCACGAAACGCACCGGCATCCGTGCCGCGAACCTTACCGCGCCCAGCAGCCCCGGCACAAAGGGATCGCAAACCGCCGCCGCCAGCACACCTTCCTCCACCTTGATCGGAATCACTTGATACTGCACCGCCACTTTGGAAGGTATACGCTTAATCGCCTCAAGGGTGGGCTTCACCTCCGTCATGTCGATGCGTTCGAAGTCGTACGCCTCCGCCACACGGTCAAGAAAGCTGGTTTCCGTGCATCCTCCCTGCCGGCAAATGTATTCCGGGAACGTGTCCGTGCCGCCGTTGCCAGAAGCCTCCAGCCATGTCTGTTGCATACCGACAAACGTCCCGGGCTTCACCAGCCGCGAGACTTCGCAAAATTCCTGAAACGACGTGTACGCCATCAGCCAATGGGCATTGCCCGGATCAAACCTCCTTTAACAAACCTCCAAGACGGCCGCCAAGAACGGCAACCAAATAAGAAGCTAACAGGTTGCAAACCGCCCGCAAGGGGAAAAGTGAATAACTTATCCCCATTCCCTTTATTATTAAGGCTTTTTAGGCTTCGGCCAGTACTCATGAGATCACCGCCCAGACGCATTTTGGCAGCAAACGTTACCGGCTTTAGGCTTGCCCGCCGACATCCACCGTGGCGTATTGGCGGCGTGAACCCTGCGCTTGTTATGGCAACTGCCCTTATGCTGCTAGCCGCCTGCACGAGCCCGCCCATCAGGTTTCACGCCAACAAGGACCCAAACCGACCCCTTGTCACCGCTGCACTCGGCAAACCCGTGCCGGACCAAACCACACTAACGCTTGGCTTACACGGCCATCCGCCTTTGCTGGGCGAGCAAACAATTGCCGGCTCGAAAATCATCTTCCAGCCCGCATTCCCCCTCCTCCCCGGCCAAGTTTACGAGGCACGCCTGCGGCTTCCCGGACAACCGGTCGCCAGTACTTTCTACACACATCCGGCACCAACCTCCAAGCCACCCGCCATCACCCGCATTCACCCGACAACCAGTGCACTGCCTGCCAATCACCTCAAATTTTATCTCCACTTCAGCCAGCCCATGCAGCGTGGCGACATCTTCCGATACTTTCGTCTATCCGATTCCAACGGCACCGATGTTCCCGAACCATTCCGCGAGACCGAGTTGTGGTCCAAAGATGGTCGACGCCTCACTCTCTGGCTCCATCCCGGCCGACAAAAGACCGGTGTAAACCTGAACCTCGACCTCGGCCCAGTGCTCCTGCCCGGCCGCAGTTACACGCTGGAGATTTCCGGACAATGGAAATCGCAGGCCGGTAAACCTTTGGGCAAGGACATCCTTAAGAACTTTCGCACCCATTCCGCCGACCGCGCCAAACTCAACCCCGCCAAATGGAAAATCAACGCCACGCGTGACGCCGTATTGATCCAGTTCGACAAGCCTCTCGATTGGGCCCTGTTGCAAACCCAGGTTGCCATCCACCTCGCTGATGGTCGCCCCATCGCAGGCAGCTTTGAAACCCTGCGCGAGGAAACCGCCTGCCAGTTTGTGCCACGCCAACCGCTAGCGACAGGCCGCTACGAGGCTGTCATCGGCTGGGAACTTGAGGACCTCGCCGGCAACAATCTCCAGCGCCCGTTCGAGGTCGATCTAACCAAGATCAAACATACGAACCGAGCATTGCCTGCACGCCTTTCCTTCACGGTGGATTGATCGGGCTTGCGGCGGCTGCCCGACACCGTTAGCCTCGCGGCATCCATGAAGGCATGCCTGTTTTCCCTCGTCCTGTGCGCTCTCGCGCTTCCCGCTCAAGAAGCTCTTGAGATCGGCCCCAAGAACACCAAAGACCTACCCGGCGGCAAGGAGGCCGACGGCATCATTGGCGACTTTGTTCTGCGCAATGATCACGTGGAAGCTGTCATCTCCGGCGACCTGCCGCTGCGGCGGGCCAACATGAGTACTTTTTATGGTTCCGGCGGTCTCACGCCTGGTTGCCTTTTTGATCTCACCCTGCGCGGGACCAACAACGACCAACTGACCATCTTCGGACCACATGGCCAACGCGGCGATGTATCGCACGTACGCATCATCGAGGCTGGCGGCCAGGACGCCGGTGCCACTGCCGCCATTGAGGCTGTCATTTCCGCCGCCAACAACAATGGCTTGGCCAAGCGGCATCTCTATCGCCTCGACAGTGTCATGCGTGGCGTGCTCATCACAACCTCTTACCACAACCAGTCCGACGAAGAACGCAAGGGAGCCATTGACGACTACATCAAGCCCGTCGGCCGTGGCGGCACCTTCAAGAACATCCGCTGGGTGGACGCCGTCGANCCCGCCGACAAATGTGGTTACGCCATCGGCTGGATGGATGGTGACGGCGGACGCGGCAGCGACCTCATCGCCGCACCNCGCCTCATCACTTTAAAGCCAGGNGAAAAGCGCTCCTTTACGCGCTTCATTGCNGTNGGCAACTCTCCGGCCGCCGCCNTAGGNGAAGTGCTCTCCCACGCCCACATCGTCGACAGCGGCGTGATCAGCATCACTCTCACCTCNGGAGANAATCCCGTCACCACCGCTACCGTCAATCTCAAGTCCGGCACACAGTCTTTGCCCGCCTACGCAAACGCNGAAGGCAAGGTNATCATGCATGCACTGCCCGGCGAGTACATTGCTNAAATCGTCGANCGCGGACGCCCCACAGTCCGCCGCGTAGTAACACTGGAGGAAGACGGCGCCGCGCGCTTGAACGTTGAACTCGGTCCCGTGTCCGGCGTTCAATTCGCCATCACCNGCGAAACTGACAAGGGTATTCCCTGTAAAGTGCAGTTTAAAAGCCTCGATGANGGCAAGTCCGTCAACCTCGGCCCNCAGAATCGTGCGCATGGCTGTGTGGACCAGTGGCACTCCGAGCGCGGCNACTTCTTCGTGGCGCTTGACCCCGGCAAATACGCCATCACAGTCACACGCGGTCCGGAACACGGCCACCACGTNCAGGAAGTCGAGATAGAGGCCGGNGAAACCGCTGAGGTCACCGCCGTTTTGAAACGGCTCGTCAAGACCCCCGGCTGGGTCAGTACCGATTTCCACAATCACTCCACCCCCAGCGGCGACAACCAATGCGGCACCGATGACCGCATCATCAATCTCGCCGCGGAGCACGTTGAATTTGCACCCGCCACCGAGCACAATCGCATTTATGACTGGGCGCCGCACATTAAGAAACTCGGGCTCACAAATGAGATCAGCACCGTCATTGGCATGGAACTGACCGGAGGCGGACCGGGAAGCCACTTCAACTGCTTCCCACTGCTTCCCAAGCCGTTTACGCAGGACAACGGCGCGCCCGTGCACAGCAACGACCCACGCCTCAATGCCATCACCCTGCGCGACTGGGGCGGCGCGCGCGCCGACCGTTGGCTGCACATCAATCACCCCGACATGATCGAGAAATTTATCGACCGCAACGCCGACGGCCGACCGGACGGCGGCTACACGGGACTGGAGTTGCTGATCGACGGCGTGGAAACCGCTAACTACAGCCCGGGACACATTCTGGATGACGCCCCGTTTTACATCCGCCGCCGCGGCGGCCGCGAACAGGTACGACAGAACTGGGAGTTCATATGGCTGCAACTACTTAACCGCGGCCACACGTACTGGGGCGTGGCAGTTAGCGATGCGCACTCCGTCTATGGCAATGGTGTCGGCGGCTGGCGCACCTATGTGAAAAGCAAAACCGACGACCCCGCCAAGGTCGACTGGCGTGAGATTAGCCGCAACGCTAAGGCCGGCAGAATGATCCTGACCACGGGCCCGTANCTCGAGGTNAGCACACAGGATGGAACCCTGGCCGGCGGTCACACACGACTGAACGGTGAGGTGGAACTGCACGTGCGCGTCCAATGCACTGACTGGTTGGATATCGACCGCGTGCAAGTGCTCATTAANGGTCGACAATTTGANGGGCTCAATTTCACCCGAAAGACGCACCCCAAGNTGTTNGGGGATGGCGTCGTGAAGTTCGATCAGAAACTGCGNATCCCGCTCAGCGAGGACAGCCACATTATCGTTGTCGCGCAGGGGGAAAATTTTGACCTGTCCAAAGGATTCGGCACCAGCCCGCAGTCGCAAAACAAGCCGTGCGCGTACAACAATCCCATCTTCATCGACGTGGATGGCAATGGATTCAAGCCAAACGGAGACAATCTCGACTGGCCATTGCCGGTAAAGGGGTTGACCTTGGAAACTGTGAAGGCCCGCTTGGAACGCCGCAAGAAGATGGATGAGTAGCCGACTACTTATGCTTCAATCGATAGTGCTGCCTCAATAGATCCTTGCCGTAGTCGTTTCCGTTGGGGGTTCGGATCACGGTGTGGATATGCTGCCTTGTTGGAGTACGTGAG
>PBPF01000119.1 GCA_002724615.1 Verrucomicrobiales bacterium
CGCAGCGGTGGTGACCAAGGCGACATAAATGCCGCCAGCCAGAACGTCGGACTTGTTCATGCCCTTGGGCAGCGTGGCGAGATCACGGAATGCCTCAATCATGCCATAGACCGTGCCCACCAGCCCGAGCAGCGGTGCCACCGCCACAATCAAATGGATGATCCGCAGGCTGCGCTTCATCCGGTCGGCAGCACGCGTGCCGGCTTCGGAAATGGCCTGCTCCACCTGCTCCGGTCCCTTTGACTCCTTCACAAGTCCGGCCTTCAACACGTCGGCGATGACAGCCTCGCGCGGGGCCTTTTCGCAATACTCGATCCCCTTGCTCGTGCCACTTTTCATTTCCTCTCGGAGCTCCTCGACAAACCCCGGGGGCAGCACACGATTGCGCGACAGGCTGATGCAACGCTCCACTGTGCTTGCCAGCCCCACGATGGAGCAAAGTGCCAGCGGGATCATCAAAGGGCCGCCGGACACCAGCAGTTGCCAGAAATTCTTGGGCTGTTTTTTCTGGCCACCCGACGAGCTCTCCTCGGCTGGCGCGACCACAGATTGTTCATCCCCGTCGTTGGGAGTTGCGTTATTTTCCTGCGCTATGGCCGTGGTGACACTCGCACAGATGAATAACCATCCGGCGGCCACCGCACCCAGAAACACCGTCATGCGTCGTTTTAACTCGTTGCTCATGGTCGATTCTGCTTGGGGTTATTGTCAGTTCTCAGCTGTGCCTCGGAATTCTTGCCTGCCTCTTCTCCCGCTCGCCGTTGTTAGTTCAACTTCTGCCTTGCGATGGCGGCAGCGTTGCTCTTCGGGAATTTCTGGACGAGTTCCTCGTATTGTTTCCGGGCGTCGTCCTTCTTGCCCGCCAGTTCCAGCGCCAGACCCGTTCCCAACAGTGCACGTGCCTGCCACACACCCTTGGGCTCTCCAAGTTCCTCCGGGTAATTCGCACTCAAGTCAGCGAACATAATGATCGCCTCCGTGCAGTGCGACTGGACCTCCGCCGGGGCCTTGCTTGACTTGGCAATCTGATAGTGGCAGTCGCCCAAGTGATATACGGTGCGCGCGCCCAACTCGTCCTTACGGGAATCTTTCACCACATTCTTAAAGCTCTCAATTGCCCGGGCGAATTCGCCCCGACCCTCGCGCGCCCAGCCTTGGCCATACCACGCGTCGCGGATCAGCTTGTGCTCGGGATACATCGCAACAAACGCATCGTAGGTTTTTTCCGCCGCCGCCCAGTCCTTCAGTAGGCCCTGCACTTTTCCCAATTGAAGTTGAGACTGCGACTGCACAACCGGCCCACCCGACTTGGCCCCCAGTGCCGACTGGTAATTCATCAAGGCCACCTTGTATTGCTCTTCCTTGGCCGCGTCGCCTGCCGCTGCCTCCGCCATCTGCATACGCGACTCCCCGGCCTGATAGGCCGCCGTACCAGCCAGTTCAGTCAAGTCCTTGGGCGCATCCGACGGCAACGTCTTGGCAAATCCCTCAAAGATTTCCGCCGCCTTCGCGTGCCCGCCTTGCTCGAAGTACGACCACGCAAGGCGATAACGCGCGCGCGACCGCAACACTGCCTCCTTGGCATCCTTGGATTTCTGCAGCACCCCCTCCAGCCTCTTGGCTGCCTCAGCGTATTTACCCGACTTAAACTCCAACTCCGCCAGCTCCCAGCCCGCCAAGTTGAACAGTTCGCCTTCTGGAAATTCCGCGAGCAGTCGGCCATAAAATTCCACTGCTTTTGGCTCTCGCTTCGCTCCAATCTCGCACCACGCCGACTGATACAGCGCATTATCCCTCCACCCGGATTCTTGGAAGCCGCCCACCTTCCCGTATTCCGCAAGCGCCTCGTCCCACCGCTCCTGCTGCTCCAGCGACTGTCCAAGACTGAAGGTAGCCTCGTCCTTCTTGTTGAAATCCGCATGGTCACCCAGAAGCTGCTTGAACGCTCCCTCAGCGCCCTTGTGGTCCTTCTTGCCCATCAAGATCATACCCTGCTGAAAACGCGCATCCGCTGCCAAGTCGTGTTCCTTCACGCCCGCCACGAACGCAAAGTGCTGAATTGCCTCGTCCGGCTTATCCTCCCCCCGCGCCACGAACCCCAAGATGTACTCTGCGTTCGGCCGCCACTTGCTCTGTGCATGTTTCGTCGCCACCTCCTCCAGTGCTGTCCGCGCCTTGGCCATAGCCTTGGTCTCGAACTGCAGCGTACCCAACTCCACCAGCACCCGTGCCATATGCTGGCTCTCAGCGTAGTCCTTTCGCACCTTGTCAAAGGTCGCGATTGCCGCCGCGCCCGCCTTGGCTTGACGGCTCGCCAGCCCGCTAAACAACAAAGCCGTATCCGCGTCCGGCGCCTTCGGATTGCCCGAAACAAACTCGTCAAAATGCGACACCGCCTTCGCCCACGCCTTCATGTGGAAGTAACATTGACCAACGAGAAAGTGAATCTGGATGAATTTTGCCGACACCTTCGCGTCGGCGGTCAGGGGCTCAAGCACCTTCATCGCTTCATCCCACTTCTTCATGTTGTAATAGGAATTGCCGATCCGGAAATTCGCCGAACTTTCCAGCAAGTGCCCCTTATGCTTCCCGACGAAATCCTCGAATGCCGCGATTGCCTTGTCGTAATCCTCCACCAAGAAATGGTTCTCGCCCAGCAACCACGCCACGTTGCCCGCTTCCGGCTCCTTGCCATACTTGGCCAGGTACATATCGCATACCTCACGGCTCTCCGCATACTGCTTGTCGAAGTGCAGCGCATCCGCATTCAACCGCATTGCGTCATCCAAAAAACGGAAGCCAGCATGGCCTTTGATCAGGCGGCCCATCGTCCGCGAAGTGTCCGCGTATTTCTCGAGCACATACTGGTTCTTCCCCAGTTCGAACAATAAGTCCGGCAGCTTCGCGTCATTGGCATACTTTCCAATCGCCGGGGTCAACACCGCAATCGCTGCATTGTGTTTCGCTTCGTTACGCTGTCTGTAAAACGTCCGTGCCTGCCACAGTGGCACGTCCACCGTCGCCTTCGGGGACGTCGCCAAACCTTCAAATACATTTTCCGCCACTTGGAATCGTTGTGCCTCCGGCAACTTTGTGTTCTCCAAGTGCGATCGACCAAGATACACTCCCGCCTCAATCGTCCGGGGATCATCTTTGAAGTTCACCCGAAATTCCCCGAAGTCCGCCGCTGCCTTGTCAAATTCCTTCAAGTGATCGAAACGCACGATACCCATCCGGAACAGTGCCTCCGCCGAGAATCGCCCTTTCAACTGCCGCGCCACCATGTCGTATGCCGCCACTGCCTTTGCATAGTCCTTCAACTCACGGTGCGACTCCGCCAGCAGGTAATGCGCTTGCTGTTCGAAAGGAGACCCCTTCAGTCCCGGCTTCAGTTCCTCAAAAGCCTTGGCTGCCTCGGCGAATTGGTTCAACTCATAACGTGCGATCGCACCCTGAAAATTCGCTCGCGGCGCACCCGTGCCTTTCAACTTGCCTAGCACATCCGCGCTGGCAATCACTTCCCCCCACTTCTTTTGTGCGAACTGTGCCTCCAGCAGCCCAGTCTTCATCTGCACGTTGCCTTCCTGTCCCGGCAGCTTCAGGCCCGCCGTGTACGCCTTTTCGGCTTCCGTGTTCTTGCGCAATTGCAGCAATGCCTGTCCCCAAAAAAGGTGCACAAACTCCCTGTTGGGCGCTTTCGGATTCATTGCCAGTTTGGCCAGCAGCGGCTCCGCCAAGTCAAATTTCTTCATGCCCAAGTAGCTCAACGACAGGCCAAATCGCGCGTTTGGCGCTTTCTCATGAATCGGGTTCGCCTTCAGGAACGCGTTATACTCCTTCGCCGCAATTTCATAGAGTTTACGCTGGTACAGCGTGTTCGCGCGGAAATACTGTGCCGCCGCTGGATCTTTCTTCTTCTCCTGAGCCGCCATCGGCGGGGCAGCCATCAACAGCACCAACAATCCCAAGGCTGCGGCCCGGAGACGGTTGTTAAAAGTTTGATGCGGGTTGGTGTTGAATTGAAGGGAGAGCCGATTTTCTGGAAAGCCTGTGCCGGTCTGCATAATACAATGTCGTTCGTCTTTAAGATTTCGCAACCTATTTTCCTCGTTGCATTGGGAGACCAAGACGATTAACAAAAATCGGCTTTTTCACAACGGGAAAACACGGGGTTACCAACCAAAATTAGACGCCCCCGCTACAACCCCATTCAAGTGCTATTGTGGAAAAACAATCTCTACTGGCGAATCAGCCGGATACGGGCAAGAGCTATTTGCTGCCGGCTTGAGTCAGCGTTGGCGGGAGGTAGCGGTAGTAGACCTCCAAGGAAAGAGCGGCGAGGGCGGTAGTAACAGCACGTCCGGATTCGCTGCCCCACTTGCCAGCGGGAGCCCAACTGCCATCGTCAGGTCCGCCGGACACCTGGCGTTGGAGAAGGATCGGTGTCATGCGGGCGTTCCACTGGTTCCAGATCGCACCCTGTTGCTGGTACAGCGCGAGGCTGGCGTAGTACCAGTAATAATAACTGTAGACATCATTGCGAGCGCTACGCATCTGGGTCGCTACCTGGGCGTGCTCGGGGATATGCCGTCCGAGGTACTCTGCCGTCTGTTTGTTCCGAAGCTCGACCTGGCCCGGAGTTGAATGTCCCTTGGCAATGGTGTGCTCGCGCAACATCTGTAGGCTGAACAGGCCTTGGGCGGCCAACGCAGGCGTGGCACTGCCTTTCCAAATATAGCCGAAGGAACCTTCGGCACCGCGTCGGCCATCCATGAACTTCAGCGCGCGATCAAACACCTTGGCAGGCACGTTGAGTCCGCCGACTTGCGCGCTCTTCAACGCCATGATTTGCCAGCCGGTAACGGACATATCGCCGGGTGAAACGTATCGCTTGCGGCTGTCGAAATCCAAAGGGCCAAAACGGCTGCCGTCGCGTGACATTTTCTTCTCGAGATACGGCTTGTAGCGCCAGCCGCCGGTGGCAGGATTCTGCGCTTTGGCAGTAAAGTCGACGATGCGCTGAACAACAGGGCGCAAGGCCGGATCTTTGGTAAGATAGTAGGCCTCGGCCATGGCAATGGCGGCAATGCCGTGGTCATACATATTGCCACCAGCACGCATGTCGCCATCGCGCTCGATGCTGAGCATCCACTTCACGGCGCGGCTCATCTGTTCCTGATAACCCTCGTAGCCGCCTTGCTTGAGATGTTTGGCGCCGTAACCCATGAAAGCCAGCATGGCCAGACCGGTGGCCGCACTGTCGTGCTCACGCCAGTTCCAGCTTCCGTTGCTAGCTTGATTGCGCTTGAGCCACTCAAGGGCACGTAGGACGGCGGACTCTGTCTCACGGCTGCCGCCAAGCTGGCCGATGCGGATGTTCCGGGCATCAGGATTACGGCGACGAGTGAAGGGGTCAGACAAGTCATCCTTCACCACGGGATCCACGGATGTGGCGGAATCCACCACCGGCCTCGCGCGCGGTGGACGAACCTCTACAGGCGGCGAGTTTTTGGCTGCCGCGACCACAGGGGGCTTGGGCCGAACCTCATCAAGTGTCGGGACGATAGTTACGGATCTTGCGGTGGGCGTAAATTTGGAGCTCGGACGATCCCGATTTATAACAGCAGCCTCGCTGGGTGTGGCCGAGGAAGCGGTCAAGGATGGGAGAGACATTCCCGGGCGACTGCGGGCGGTTGCGAGCCGCACAGGTCGGGCCATGGATTGCGAGGTCACCTGCACCATCGCCTGATTGGTATCCACAGTGGTGCCACCCAGTCTTGGAAGATCACGCACCACTCGTGCTGCAACGCCACGTGCCCCGGAAACGGAAGGCGCAATCGAACCACTGACACCTCGGCCGGCTATGGGCGCGGGGTCGCGATTAGCGCTGGCCGAACCGATCACGCGGCCGGACAACCCCGCCGGACTCACACGGGCTGGACCCACTCCCCGGGCGGTCGCCTGCGCGAAAGTCTGCGATGGAGTGACGGGAATTTCGCGGCCAACTTCTGAACGGGCCGTGCCCTGCCGCACACCGGTCAACACCGAACGCTGGCCGTTAAAGGATGGTGTCAGTGCTCCCTGCGCACCTGAACCCGCGACCGACGCCGAGGGGCTGCTTGCCCGCGCCGAGCCTGCTGCTCGGCCGGTCGAACCCGCCGGGCTATTACGGGCTGCGCCACGTGCGATGTTGGATGCCCGCGCCAAATTCTGCGAATTTACGCCAGACATTGCCCGACCTGCCTCCGCACGCGCTACTCCACTGCGAACGCCTGACACAGACGCACGCAGGCCAGATACCGATGGAGCCATCGCAGCCTGAGCGCCCGAACCCGCAACAGATGCTGAGGGACTACTCGCCCGCGCCGAACCTGCCGCTCGGCCAGTCGATCCCGCTGGACTATTGCGGGCCGAGCCATTTGCGATATTGGATGCGCGCGCCAAATTCCGCGAATCCGCGCCGGACATCGAGCGGCCCGACTCCGCGCGCGCTGCGTTGCTGCGAACAGCGGACACCGAGGCACGCGCTCCAGACACTGAGGGCGAAAATGAGCCACTAGATCCCGAGCCAGATACTGCAGCGGCCGTGTTGCTGGCGGTGGCGGAACCGGTTGACTGGCTGGATGTACCGGCAGGACTGTTGCGGGCCGAGCCACTGGCAGCATTTGCCGCGCTGGCCATTGAACGGGAGGAGGCTCCGGACATAGCGCGTCCCGCCTCCGCACGCGCGCCGTTGCTCCTCACACCGGACACCGATGCACGCGATCCAGACACAGAGGGCGAAAACGAGCCACTCGCACCTGATCCGGATACCGCCGCGGATTCACTCCGAGCGCTAGCGGATGCATTGGGCCGACTGATGGATCCACCGGGACTGTTTCTTGCGGTTCCCTGCGCGCTGGTGGACGCCTGCGCCATGGCTTGGCTGGAGGCACCGGACATGGACTGACCGGTCTCGGCACGCGCGCCGTTGCTGCGTACCGCGGACGCCGTCGCGCGCGTGCCGGAGGTGGAAGGCGAGAACGTGGCACTGGTACCCGAGGCACTAGCACTGCCCGGATCAGACGCACTGTTAGCGGCGGCGGCGGCAGTTTGAGTTGGGGCGGATTGCGGGTTGCTTCGTGCCGAGTTTCTGCCTGAGGCGGACTGCGACATGGCCTGAGAACTGGCTGAGGCCATCTTTTGGCTTGTGTCATCTGCCCGCGCTCCGCGGCTGGACACTGCGGCCCGCTCAGCACTGGAAGTCGCGCCCGAGGGACTGAACGCAGCGCTGGCTCCGGTGGGATTTACAACGCTCGGCGCTGCACTGCTGCTTGCGGTGGCGGATTGAGGCGATGTGTCGCTCGGGTTCGAACGGGCCGCGCTGTTGCCGAGCGCAGACTGCGCGTTGGATCTAGCGGTGGCGGAAGACATCTGTTGGCTGGTCTCTGCGCGCGCCGACCCGCTGGCCACCTGCGCGGTGTTGGCGGAAACAGTCGGGGCAAGTGCGCTGTCGGCACCGGCTGCGCTGACGGCATTGGGGGCGTCAGTGGTTGCGGCGGTAGCGGATTGTGCTGTAGTGGCTTGCGGTGTGCTGCGTCGGGCATTACGTCCGGCAGCCTGTCGCGCGGAAGCATTGGGGTTCGCCGCGCGCATTACCTGACTAGTCTCCGAGCGGGCCTGCCCACTCTCCATGCGCGCAGCGGCGTTGGAGACAGTAGGTTTAAAATTTGCATTCGCGCCGGCGGCCTGAACAAGCTCGGGGGCACTAGCACTGGCGGCAGTCGCGGATTGCGCGGCGGCTTCCTGTGGGGCGCTGCGTTCGGCATTGGCCCCGGAGGCAGATTGCGCGGCGGGCTGCGCGGAAGCGGCGGCCATGGGAGTCTCGAGGATGGACGCGCGGATTTCCTGGCTCATCTGCTGCACGGCGGATTCCTCGCCGTTGAGCGCAAGGGTCAAGACTCGCTGCTGGCCACCTGTGCGCTTGGTGCCGGTAATCACCCAGTTCTTCTCGTAAATATACCAGGTAGTAAATAGCGCACAGAGAAAGAGAACCATCAGCCCGAACACCACGTGCCGACGCCGAATGCCCAGCCGGTCAACGAGATAGTCGAACGCCCACTCGATGATGTTCCAGATGACTCTGAGCCGAATTTTCATGGGTCTCGGGTCGGGGTATTCAGTCGCGCAGGGTGGTGTCCCAAGCAATCTTGGCGGTGGCAAAGCCAGCGTCTGTGCTGGCAGCTAGCGCCGCAGTGGTGTGGCGATGCAGGGCGTCACCGTCACCACGGATCAAAACCTTCTGGTCTGACTTTTCCTGGAAAGCATTCTTTAAAAGCACACGCAGATGATCGAGGTCCACCGTCTCGGCACGCACCACGTATTCGCCTTGACTGGTGACGTTGATGATAAAGTCTCGATCCTTGCTGCTGATGGAGGAGCCGCCATGGCGCGGAAGCTGTATTTCATCCTCGCGTTCCTGTGCCTGAAATGTGGTGGTCGCGAGGAAGAAGATGATGAGCGTGAACAGGATATCGATCATCGGGGCCACGTCGAGGTTGGTCTCCTCTCCTTCTGGCGCTTGGATCAACTTCATGTCTCGGAATCCTGTACTGGCTGCGGGCTCTCGGGCTCTTGTGCGCCCTGCGTGTCGGCGATGTTTCCCCCTTGTCCACCGGAGGTGCATTGTTCCAGCAACCGCTTGGATTGTCGATTTAAATTCACGCCGATTTCGTCCACCCGCCTACCCAGCCAGTGGTAGATTAGCAGGAACGGAATGGCGACGGTGAGGCCGGTGGCGGTGGTGACGAGGGCCTCGTAGATACCGCGAGAGAGCAACTCCACCTTGTCGCCGCCCGCACCGGCGATCTCCACACTCTGGAATGAGGAAATCATGCCGTAGACAGTACCAAGTAGACCNAGCAANGGAGCCACCGCCACCACAATGCGTAATGGGNTAAGACNGCGCTTAAGCATTCCCAGCTGGATACTTCCTTCAGTCGCAAGGGCNTCCTCCATGGCNGCCTTGCCGGCCTGCAGTTCCGCCAAGGCTGCCTCGCAAACACGCGGGAAAATACCCTTGTTGCGTTTCTGGATTTCCGCCTCTAGAAGTTCTGCATGGGAACCGCCGGCAGCCACAAGGTTGTCCACGAACTGCTCGTCCTTGGCGATGTCGTTGGAAAACACGATGACATAAATCTGCGCGCCTGCAGAATAGAACCCATATAACGCCAGCACTGTCAGTGCCCACATCACCACGCCGCCGGCTTTCACGAGTTCCCACATGGTCTTTTCCATCTTGGTCTCGGTTTCCTTAACGGGCTCGGTAGTGGTTGGTGGAGTCGCCNCGGTATTGTTGTCCTGCGCATGGGCGGCAGGCATTGCAAAGAGAAACACCNCGCAGCACGCGGCCATGAAAAGGCACGATTTAAANAAATCCATGCGAGGAGATTGCCAAGGCGTCATTTGATCAACTTCAACTCAGCCTTGGCGGCTTCGGCGGCCTTTGTGTCCGGATAACGCTCGATTAGCCGCTCCAGTTGCTTACGCGCGCCTTCGCGGTTTTCCTTGCGCAGGAGTGCCTGCGCCAGCTCGTAAGCCGCCTTTGACTGCCATTGTGGGAAGGCGTAAAGCGACTCGACCTTGGCGTANTCAATGATCGCCTTGTCGTAGTTTTTCTTTTCNAGGTAACACTCACCCAACAGGAACTGTGCGCGCGCACCGGCATCGTCACGTATACCNTCCGCGACAGTTTTCTCGTAGGAGGCGATTGCCTTGGGATATTCCTCCAAATTCTGGCAGGNCCAGCCCAATCCCAAGTGCGCCGTGCGGATCAACTCGTGTCTCGGGTGCGCCGCGATAAAGGCATCGAATGACTTCTGGGATTCCACCCAGAGCTCCATCGCTGCCTTCATCTGACCCAGGCGCAGAAGCGATTGTTGCTGTANGCGGACCTGACCAGGGTCNGTCTCGGAAGGTTCGGCGTTCATCGCTGTCTCGTAATTCTTGAGGGCGGCCTTCTGCTCTCTAGCCCGCGCCGCACCTTCCGCAGNCAAGGACAGTTGACGACGAGCCTCGGCGGCCTGCCAAGCGGCGGGAATTGTTAGGTCCGGTGCGGGGTCTTCCAGAAGAGACTCAAATGCCCCGGCAGATTCACGGTAGTCCTTGCGGCTGAACTGCACGATGCCTAGCCGGTACTGCGCCAGTCGCCGCAGTTCTGCNTTGGGNGCGGGTTTCTTCGCCAGCAATGTCTCAAGCCGCTTGACGGAATCCACCCCGCCGTCTTCGCCNCCNGTCTCAAACTCCACCTCCGCCAGTTCCAGCGCCACGTTGTTGGCCAACGGGCTGTTGGCGTGCTGCTCCAAAAGCTTCTTGTAATAAGGCACTGCCTCAGCCGGTTTGGCCGCCAGTCGCTGGCTCCAAGCCGCCTGATAAAGCGCGCGGTCGTGAATCCCCGAGCCTGCCGGCACCATCTCAAATCCCTCGATTGCTTCGACCCACTTACGCAATTCCATTCGGGCAAGGCCCATGTTGAACGCCGCCTCATCCAGCTTCTCGTGCTTCGGGAAATCCGCCACAAACTTCGCCAGTGTCTTCTCCGAATCACCGAACTGCCGCCCTTCAAATTCCGCGATGCCCTGATAGAGATTGCAGAGAGGAATCAGCCTGTGCTGGCCATTGTCTTCGACCAACCGAGTTCCCAGTGCCTCAAAACGATCTGCGGCTTCCTGTGGCTTGCGGTCATCCAAATCCGCCCATGCCAAGTAATAGTCGCCGTCGGCCTTCAGAATATGATCTCCTGGGATTTTCCCCAGCGGCTTGCGGGCTTCCACGAAACGGCCTGCTTGATAATGAATGATCCCCAGCTTCAGGCGAGCACTGGGCAGGTGCGGACTGCCGGGGCATTTGCTGTCGAGCAGGTTGTACGCCGCAACCGCCTGTTCCAAGTCCGGTTTTTCAAGGTTGGAATAAGATACACCTGCGTTGTGAAGCGCGACATCTGCGTTCAACGCCTTCTCGTTCCCTTTCGCAAACCGCATGTAGAGTTCGGCAGATTTTTCCCAGTCCTTCAGTCGGTGATAACTGTCGGCCACCAGAAAGACGAGCTGTGGGAAATCCACATCCTTCTCCTTCATCAACGGCTCCAACGCATTGACTGCCGCCCGCCATTCCTCTCGGATATGTTCCAGCTTGCCGGTATAAAAACGCGCCGTGCTGGCCATGGGATGCTTTGGATGCGCCTTCGCAAAACCGCCAAACAAATCCACCGCCTTGGCAAGGTGCGGCTTCTGCCCAGAATAGTAGCCATGATAATAACAAAGCGCCTCGTTGAAGACCGCATCAGGCTGCTTGGCGTCCTTTTTGTACTGTTCAGCGAAGGTGTGGAAATCTTTGGCCGCAGCTTCAAACAATTTCAGGTGATTTAGGCGAATCAAGCCCAAACGAAACAACGCCTCCGGTGCGTCAGTCCCCTTCAACTTCGCGGCCGCCTCATATGCCTCGGCAGCTTTTTTATAATCCTTGGACTTCGCATGCGCTTCTCCCGTCAGCACACGCACCCGTTGCTCCACCGGCGAACCCTGTAACAGCGGATCGAAGGCTTCAGTCTTGCGCACTACCGACGACCATTCGCCTTGCAGATAGGTCGCCTCCAGCAGGCCCACGAACACGTCCGATGCCAGTTCCCGCTGTTTCGGTTTCTCGTTTTCCTTTTTCTCCACCCACTCCTTCACGCTTTTCCCGTTCCATGTGCGTTGGATGATGCCCTGCTTGGAAAAGCCCAATGTCTTCAAGGCCACCTCGAACGCGTCCTCAGCATTGCCCGGCTCAGCCGGCGCTTTCATCAATAGTGCCTGCCCGAGATAAAGGTTGGCCTCCACCTTGTCTGGCCCCTTGGCCGCAGCGGCAGCCTTTAGTTGTGTGGCCGCTCCCGCGTATTCCTTCATGTTGAAGTGGCAAAGACCCAAACCGAAGTGCGCATGGCCCGCCAAAGAGTGCCGAGGATACTTTTTAAAGTATTCC
>PBPF01000120.1 GCA_002724615.1 Verrucomicrobiales bacterium
GCATGAACCACGAACACCTCACCTTCGACCGCAACGGCCTCCACGAAAAACTCACCCACACCTACCCCACACGCGTGGTGAAACAAGTGTTGGCCTGAGACATCTGCACGATCAGTCACCCCGATCGGTTTTTGGCAGCAATTAACCGCCTTCCTCATGTAGCGCAGGTAGCCTGTGCTGTAATTCTGATTTTAAAAACTGCCTCGGTGTTGCCGGTTGTGGCAGGATGCGGCGCGTGAAGTTGAATCACGGACTGCACTTGGCGTATTGCACGAACATCCACCGCGGGGAGGATTGGACGCAGGTGTTTGACTCGCTGCGAACGCACACGTTGGCCGTGCGCCGCAAGGTCTGTCCCACGCAGGCGTATGCCATCGGACTGCGGTTGGGTGATCAGGCGGCGCGGGAGTTGAGCCAGCCGGCAGTGCTGGCAGGGTTTCGACAATGGTTGGCGGATGAAAACTGTTATGTGTTCACCATCAATGGTTTCCCGTTCGGTAACTTCCACGGCACGCGGGTGAAAGAGCAGGTGTATGTGCCGGATTGGACGACACCGGAGCGGCTGGAATACACCTGCCGCTTGTTCGACTTGATTGCGGCACTGGTGCCGGAGGGTGTGGAAGGTAGCGTTAGCACTTTGCCGGGCTCGTTCAAGGAGTTCATCAAGGATAAATCGCAAGAGCGTGTCATTCGCGACAACCTGTGGCGTTGTGTGGAGCATGTGGCGGCATTGAGTGACCGTACTGGTAAGCGGCTGCACTTGGGGGTGGAACCGGAGCCATTGGGGTGGTTTGAGACCAGTGCGGAGACGGTGGAATTCTTTGACCAGATGGCAAAGGATCGCCCGGGCGATGACCGGCTGCAGGAGCATTTGGGTGTGAATTACGACACATGCCACTTGGCGGTGGAATACGAGGAACCGCATGAGGCGATCGGGGCTCTTGTCGCGGCGGGCATCCGCATCAGCAAGCTACATCTGAGTGCGGCACTGCAACTGAAGCCGACCGCATTGGCGCGGGAACGGCTCGCGGATTTCACAGAGGATGTTTACCTGCACCAGGTGGTAGAGCGGCTGCCCGGTGGCGAATTGCGGCGGCATCGCGATCTGGATGTGGCACTGGCAAAGGAGACAGACGCAGAGGAATGGCGGGTCCATTTTCACATCCCGTTGCATGCGCCGGATTCGAGCTGGTTCTGTAGTACGTGCGACCATATCGGCGGTGTGTTGGATTTGTTAAAGGCCGACCCGGCGTTATGCACGCATCTGGAGATGGAGACTTACACGTGGGAGGTCCTTCCAGAGGATTTAAAGAAGCGCGATGTGGTGGACCAGTTATCCGGCGAGTATGAATGGACTTTGGACGAACTGCGTGCGCGCGGGTTGGCAGCATGAAGTTCCTCCGCACATTGCTGGTGCTTGGCCGGGTGAGTAACTTGCCGACGGTCTGGAGCAACTGCCTGTGTGGCTGGCTGTTGGGCATCGGTTACACGGGTCGGGAGCAGGTGGACTGGTGGGTGTTCCTGATGCTGGCGCTGGGTGCATCGGGGCTGTATCTGGGTGGCATGTTTTTAAACGACGCCTGTGACGCATGGTGGGATCGTGAACACCGGCCGGAGCGCCCCATTCCGGCGGGTGCCATCCGCGAGAAGATGGTGTGGCGCATTGGCATCGGGTTGATGGCGACGGGGATGTTCTTCCTGTGCCTGCCGGGCGGGGCGACTGCGGTGCTGGCGCTGCTGCTGTTCAACACCATACTTGCCTATAATTTTACCCATAAGCACTGGGAAGGAGCGCCGATTCTGATGGGTCTTTGCCGGTTGCTATTGATTCTGGTGGCGGCGGCTTACGGACACACGAACACTGGGGTTGACATGGCGTTCCTGCACTCGGCTACGGCGGGCGCGGCCACTTGGGTGGCACTGGTGATGTTCGCCTATGTGATGGGACTGACCTTGCTGGCCCAACGTGAAAGTGTGCCGGGGGAAACGGAACATTGGCCGTTGGGCATGCTGGTCTTGCCGGTGATCCTGGCACTGGCGAAGGACTGGTGGCCATTCACACAGAACGTGATGATCCTGTCGCTGATCCTTGCATTGTGGATTGTCCGTAGCGTGCGCTGGACCTGGTGGGTGAAGGAGGAAAAGAAGAACGTGGGTCGCACGGTGGGCAGCTTGTTGGCGGGAATCGTGCTGGTGGATCTGCTGGCAGTGGCTCACGCGCCTCCGGCCATGGCGGCGGGATTCATCTGCCTGTTCGCGATGTCGGCGCTGGCCCAGCGTTACGTGCCGGCGACTTGAATTAGGAGTGCAGCGTGCGGCCCTTGAAGGTCAACTCGGCGATGCCGGACTTGTCGAGGTGGCCGAGGCTCAACTCCTTCATTTTCTCATACTGCTTGAAGGTGGCCTTGGCGAGGGGCAGATTGAGACCCTCAATCTTCGCCAGCTTCAGTGCGATGCCGCTGTCCTTGGCGGCGTGATCGGCGCTGAAGTAGCACTCATGATCCTTGATTACCATGTCCTCACCGTCAGTTTCCAACACGCGGCTGTTGGCGCCGGTTTGGCTGAATACTTCCCGCACGACGTCAAGGTCGAGGCCCATTGCATCGGCCAAGCCAAGACCTTCGGCGAGTCCGGCGGTATTGATGTTCATGACCATGTTGACAAGAGCCTTCACCTTGGCGGCGCTTCCCGCAGGGCCGATGTAACGATTGGTCACGGAGAGATGATCGAGGATCGGCCTGGCACGTTCAAAAGCATCGGGTTTTCCGCCGCACATCAAGTAGAGCGTACCTTGCCGTGCTTGAGTGATGCTGCTAGCCATGCAGGCTTCAAGGGTGAGAGCGTCATGTTTTTCAGCCCATTGTTCGATCTTCACATGGGTGGCAGGGCTGATGGTGGCACAGTTGATGAACAGCCGCCCCTGCGCACGCACCAATAGACCGCCGGTGTCGTGAAAAATGTGCTTCATCGCTTTGTCATCGGTGACGACAGTGATAACAACATCCGAGTGCTTGGTGACCATGGACAAGGTGTCTCGGTATGTGGCACCTAGTTCGCTCGCGAGATCTTTGGCAGCTTGGGGATTGATATCGTGGACGGAACTGATCTCGTAGCCGCATTCCTTTAGGCGACGCGCCATGTTTGCGCCCATGCGTCCAACGCCTACGAATCCGATTCTTTCTGAAGCCATTTTTTTGGAGGATTTACAGTTTTTACACAGCTATTCCGTATTTTATCGAAAAACAACTGCACACAGGTTTAACAGGGTTTCGGAGGTTAGTTGCTAAAAGGGGCGGTAGCAAAGTTTTTTTCTGAAAAAAATGTGTCATTACCCATCAGGACGGTTTCGGCGGGTTTATCCTGTGATGTGATAATTATCTGCACATGCTCAAGGTTGTGCCTTTGTAGAATAGGCTCAAACTCTGCCCGTACCATTTCCGGCGAGTTGCACTCGCGGCTGAGGTGGGCACCGATAATATGGGTGATGCCTTGGTGCAGAACCGTGTCGGCAAACTCGGCCGCGCCCTCGTTGGAGAGATGACCGTGTCGGCCCCAGATGCGTTGCTTTAAATCCCATGGCCGACCAGAGTCGCGAAGGAGGTCGAGGTCATGGTTTGTTTCCAGCAGCAGTACGTTGGCGTCGCGCACACGGTCGGCGATCATGCGAGTGGTGTGTCCGAGGTCGGTTAGGTAGCCGATGTTCCCTGCCGGCGTGCGCAGGAGATAGCCCAGGCTGTCCACGGCGTCGTGCGGTACTGAGAAACTTTCCACGGTCACTGTCCCAATCTCAAACGATTGGCCGGTTTCAAATAGGTGAAACTCGTATTCCGCAGGCATCGCTCGGGTGATTTCTTCCGCTGTCAACTTGTTGCAATAGATTGGCAGGCCGAGCTTGGCTTTGGACGCTAGATTTTTTAGTCCCTGAATGTGGTCGCGATGGTCGTGAGTGATGAGTATGCCGTCAAGGCGGTCAGGAATACGGTCGATAGACGCCAGTCGTTGCTTGATTTGCCGGGCGGAAAATCCGCAGTCAATCAACAGTCGCGTGTCTCCCACTTCCAAGTAGGACGCGTTGCCCGCCGAGCCGCTGCCCAAGACTGTGAACCGAACCTCCTCCATGCCCGCAGTCTACGCCAGCGGTTTGACGGCGGCAAAGGTGAATTATTGGCAGCGTTATTTTGAAGCAGTTTTCGTGCCATTGCGCTTGTGCTTTTGTACGCCTTGCGGTAAACAATGTGCACCTGACATGGCGTTCGAACAAAGACTGCAGATGGGACAGAGGCTGGCGCAAGTCCAGATCATGTCCCCGCAGATGCAGCAATCGCTCGCTGTTCTTCAAGCGCCCATGCTGGACCTTCGTTCGCTGGTGAATCAGGAGTTGCAGGAGAACCCTGTGCTCGAGGAGATCTTACTGGAAGACGCTCCGCGCGTGGAGCAGGACAGTACCGAGACTACTCAGGAATCCAATGGGGAACCTGACCCGGCGCTGGAGCCGCCGGCTGATGTACAGGTGGAGGACCCCACCGCCGAGTCCAACGGCGAGCCTGTGGATGATTTTCAAGCTGAGTTGGAGCGATTGGCCGAGATCGACGAGGAATGGCGCGACCATTTCAACAGTGCCCAGACCACCCCTGTTCAGCGCACCTCCGCGGAGGACGAGGAACGGCGGCAGTTCATGTTCGACTCCCTTACCACCACCACCAGTCTGCAGGATCATTTACTCGAGCAAGCCAACCTCAGCGACTTGGACGAGGACGAGATGACTGTCGCTAAGGCGATCATCGGCAACATTGATGACTTCGGCTACCTGCAGATTGGTGCCGAGGAACTCATGTCCACCACCGAACTGAACCGCGAGGTGGTCGAGGAGGTACTCTGTGTCATTCGTTCTTTCGAACCCGCCGGTGTTGGCGCAATCGACCTGCGCGAGTGCCTCCTGTTACAGCTTGAGCGCAATGGGCAGATCGACTCGCCCGAGTATCGGGTCGTTGAAAATCACATGGATGCCCTTGGTCGACGCCGTTTCCCCGAGATCGCCCGCGCCATGGGCATTGAGATCGACGAGGTGCAGGACATCGCCGAGAACATTGCCAACCTCGATCCTCGNCCAGGACGCGCCTTCCTGCCGGATGTTGACCAATACGTTGTCCCTGAGGTTTTTGTGGAGTGGAAAGACGACCGTTGGAACGTCACTTCCAACCGCGACGAGATGCCGCAAATTCGCATCAGCAATTCCTACAAGGACATGCTCGTGCAGTCGAAGGACTCCCGAGAGGTTCGTGAGTATATCCGCAGCAAGATTCGTGACGGCAAGTTTCTCATCAAGAGNATTCATCAAAGNCAGGATACTATCCTGAAGATCGCGCAGGAGATTGTGAATCGTCAGGGCGATTTCATGGAGAAAGGCGTCAGCACCCTAAAGCCCATGACCATGGCAGAGATCGCCGATGCCGTTGAGGTGCATGAGACCACTGTCAGCCGCGCTGTCTCTGGCAAGTACATGGACACGCCGCAGGGACTGGTGGAGATGCGGCAGTTCTTCACCAGCGGCATCAAAACCGCGACTGGTCAGGACATGAGCAACGCCAGCATCAAGCAGATGATCAACGATCTGGTGGAAAATGAGGACAAAAGTAGTCCGCTCAGCGACGAGGCGATCGTTAAGATTCTTAGTGAAAAGGACGTCAAGATCGCCCGCCGCACCGTCGCCAAGTATCGCGGCGAACTCGGCATCCTCTCCTCCAACATGCGCAAGGTCTATTGACCCGCGTCATCCAGCGACCACATCACCATCCCCACCACGCCGGCGACGGCCAACACACCTCCAGCGAGCGATCGCCAACTGGGCTTTTCTTCTTTCATGTAAATGGCGAAGGGAATAACTACGAGTGGCGTCGTGGCGACGATGGGAAGAATGACGCCGGTGGAGTTATTGAGCAGCGCCCACTGATAACATGTAACACCGAACGCGGGACCGGCAAGCGCATTGAGCACCAGCCATCTGCGTCCACCATGCCAATCGCTGTCGGGGTTGGTCAGTGCACGNACACCGCGGGATTCGGGATTGCTCATCAAATATCTTCGCAACGCGAAAAGGCAAAGGCCGGTGAANACCATGCCGCCAAGCTGGCGCTGGACGGCAACGGTGAGGCCGGCCTGGAAGGCGTCGGTGCCGGAGAGTTCATTGAACTTGGTATAGGTCTCGGTGATNAAGCGCACCATGACGCCCGCGCCAAAGCCCTGGCCGAAGGCGGCCACCAACCCCCAGCCGATACCGGNCCAGAGTGTGCGNCGATCAAGGTGCGGGTTTTCCCGTGGCGCCAGCGCAATGGTGACACCTGAAAGGATGATAACTGCGCAGATCATCTGGGGCAGGGTGGGTAGGCTACCAAGCCACACAAATTCAATGACCACCGCCAGGGGCACGGACACGCAGTGGACAATCAGCACGGTCAGGCGTGAACCAATGCGCTGGAGTGACTGAAAGAGGGCGATATCGCCCAGCCCAAAGCCGATGGCGCCACTGGCAAAGAGCAGCCAGAAAATGCCTGTGTCAAAATGCTTTGCGCCATCGGCAAAGAAAAGGAACGCGATGGCGGAGAGGACGAGTGGCGCGATAATGAGGCGTGTGAAATTGGCCTCGGTGCCGCCCAGATACTTCGTCGTTCGCCGCGCGGTGACGGCGGAGAGACTGAAGAGCAGAGTGCAAAGCAGGGCGGCCAGCATGGGCGCAAATGGGTAAGGTGAGTTGGCGGATTTGTCACGACCCGTTTGAAATGCAGGACTTCAAATCTGCAAGCTGCTCTCTTCCTGCGCGACTAAGTATAAGGGGGTGTTAGGGGGTTACTTCGTGGGGTTGCTGTAGATTTTGCACTTCGGTAACGCCTTTTGCAGTTGGTCAATCTGAACCTTGGTGAGGTCGGGGTTGTGCTCGAGATGCAGTATCTTTAACTGCGTGAGTTTCTCTAACCCCTCAATGGAGGTCAGTTTGTTGTTCCTGATCCACCGCTCCTTTAACTGCGTGAGCTTCTCCAGACCCTTCACATCGGTCAGTTGATTGGCGCTGAGGTCCAGCCTCGTTAACTGCGTGAGCTTCTCCAGACCATTCA
>PBPF01000121.1 GCA_002724615.1 Verrucomicrobiales bacterium
ATAATAGCTTCGGCGATATTCTCGACCGTGAATGGGTCCGCTTTTAACTCGCCGGATTCGATGGCTTCATTCAATTCATTAGCAATCTCCTGATGGGCTTCCTTGGGTGGAATCCCTTTGCCTGTTGCGGGGCCAACAATCTTAAGAATTTCGCCAACCATTTCCAATGTGATTTCTTTCTTTTGATTATCTTCCTTGGATTTTTTTGCGGGATTGGTCGTGTTGCTATCGGGTTTTTTGGTGTCACCACCACAGCCAGTGACAAATGTAACAATATTGACCATCAGCAATAATCCAACGAATTTTAGAAAAAGAATGCTCTTCATGTGTCTTCCTATAATTTAGTACCGGTTGTGGATCCAGCACAAAAGGCCAAATTTTGGCGGGCAAGGAATAAAATCGCAAATTCCGCTATTAATTATACCTTCCACTTGTGTGGGGCGATGGCGGCGTCGGTNCCGGCTTTGCGCGGGGGCTTGGGGGGGAATTCCATGTCCCAAGCNATCTTGTCGGCGTCGGGNACAAGTTGTTCCTCGGAGTTGAGCGCCATTTCCTGGGTGACCTTCTTGCCGGTGTAGGCGGCCATACGGGCCATGATGGCGGCGAGGGTGGTCTTGATCATGCGTTCGCCGGTGTTGATGGGTTTGCCGTCGCGAATGGCGGCGTACATCTCGTCGTGCTCGGTCTGGTAACCGTTGTTGTTACGCTCGTTGTTCTCGCCGGGTGTCCAGCGCCAGACGGGTTGGCCCNCATTGGAGAACACNTGGAGCTTGCGGCCGCTTTCGCCGGTGTACTTGGCCTTGCTGCCAAAGATACGATCCCAGACACCGTTCTCGCAGTTATCCATCTGGCGGCAGAAATGGTAGCCCTGCGTGCCGTCGGCCCAGGCGAACTCAACGCCGAAGTGGTCGTAGATGTTGCCGAACTTTTCCTCCACGCGAACTTGTCGTCCGCCATTGGCAATGGCGTAGGCGGGCACCTCGTCGTTCTTGGCCCACATCATCTTGTCGATGCTGTGCACGGCCTGCTCGACGATGTGGTCGCCGCCNAGCCANGTGAANTAGTACCAGCGGCGCACCATGAACTCGATGTCGGTCTTGGTGTTGTGCCGACCAAAGCCGGGATAGCGTTTGCGAGCGTTGTTGTTGTAGNAGCTAAAGATGGCGCGAATGTCGCCGATGTCGCCGCCGAGGATGCGCTTGTAGGTGTCGCGCTGCGCGTAGGTCCAGCGCCAGACGAANCCGTCAACAATGGATGTGCCNTGNTGCTTGGCCTTGGCGATGCTCTTCATGACGGAACGCACGCCGGGGGCGTCAGTGGCCATGGGTTTCTCAGCAAAGACGTGCTTGCCGGCGTCCACGGCAGCCTTGATGTGCATGGGGCGGAAGCCGGGCGGGGTGGTGAGGATGACGACGTCGACNCCNCTGTCGATGACCTTCTGGTAGGCGTCGAGGCCNACGTGGATGCGCTTGGGGTCGACATCAACCTTGCCGGGGTGGATTTTCTTGATGCGCTCCAGCCCCGCGTCNGCCTTNTCCTTGAANGCNTCACCGATGGCCCACAACTGCACGTTGCTGTCGGCGGTAAGCGCTTGGTTGATAGCGCCAGAGCCGCGCCCGCCGCAGCCCACCCANCCGAGCTTNAGCTTACGGCTGTCGGGTTTGCCGAGGGAGACAGAAGGCAGCGCCAAGGCACCGGCAGCAGTAGCGGCAGTGGTGGTTTTNAGAAAATGACGGCGACTGGGGGCGGGTTCAGTTTTTTTCATGATGGAAATCCGCGCCCACGTTAGTCCGCTCCAGAAAGGTCGTCAAGTGAGGGTATACCGTGTTATGACACGTGCATTCTTGACTTTACGCCTTTTTTACGGCAAAAACGCCGCGCCCGGCGAAGGTCCTGGCTAAAAGAGGGGGCACTATTCCCACACCTGTACTCGCTGCGGCATTGGAAACACAGTCATGGATAATAATATTGTTTACTTGATCCCGGCCGCAGGCTTGCTGGCACTGATCTTCACCTACATGCGCGCCCAATGGGTGGCGGCGCAGGACGTGGGCACGGATCGGATGCGGAACATCGCCGGTTACATTACCGATGGTGCGATGGCGTTTTTGCGGGCGGAATACTCGAAGCTGTTTTGGTTCGTTATCGGTGTNGGGATTCTACTGGCCATACAAGGCAATAATGGTGATCAAGAGAAAACCAGTGCCTTGATTGGGCTTTCGTTTGGCGTGGGCGCGTTGTGTTCCGCGCTGGCTGGCTATGTGGGTATGAAAGTTGCCACCAAGGCAAACGTACGCACCGCCAACGCTGCTCGCACAGGCCTCGCCTCAGCGCTGAATGTCGCCTTCCGCGGAGGATCAGTGATGGGCATGGGTGTGGTGGGCCTTGGTGTTGTTGGGCTTTCGAGTTTGTTTTTCTTTTATCACGGTTATTTCGACCATTCCNNAGTGGAGGGCGTTCAGAAGATCATCGCCGTGCTAACNGGCTTCAGCTTTGGCGCCTCTTCAATCGCGCTCTTCGCGCGCGTGGGCGGTGGCATTTACACGAAAGCGGCGGACGTAGGTGCCGACCTNGTTGGCAAGGTGGAGGCTGGTATTCCCGAAGATCATCCGCTTAACCCCGCCACCATCGCTGACAACGTGGGCGACAATGTGGGCGACGTGGCTGGCATGGGTGCGGATCTCTTCGAAAGTTACGTTGGTTCCATGATTGGCGCGATGGTNCTGGGGGCGGTACTGATGGGGCTGCCGGAGTTTCAGGAATTTACCGGAGGTATTGGNACAATTGGCGTGGTGTTGCTGCCCTTGTGCCTTGCGGCTGTCGGGATTATTGCCTCGATGATTGGTACGATGTTTGTGTCTGTGGAGGAAGGCGGCGACCCCAAAAAGGGCCTTACGCGCGGCGAACTCACNGCGGCAGCCTTAATGCTTGTGGGTGGCTATTTCCTTATTACCAGACTACTTCCGGACGTGTGGGTCGTGAACGGAGTGTCTTACACCGCATTCGGCGTCTTTTTAGCGAGCTTGATGGGCCTCTTCTGCGGATTGGGCATTGGATTTATTACGGAGTATTATACCGGTTTCAATAAGGCTCCGGTGTTGGAGATTTCCAAGCAATCAGCAAAGGGTGGCGCGGCCACCAACATCATCGCCGGCCTCGGGGTNGGNATGCGCTCGACGATGTGGCCGATCCTGTTTCTCGCTGTGGCCATCATTGGTGCATATCAATTGGCCGGCCTTTACGGGATCGCGATCGCTGCAGTGGGCATGCTGGCCAACACCGGAATTCAATTGGCAGTGGATGCATACGGGCCAGTGGCTGACAACGCCGGTGGCATTGCCGAGATGAGCGAGCTGCCCAGCGAAGTGCGCGCCCGCACCGACAGCTTGGACGCGGTGGGCAACACCACTGCCGCCATCGGCAAGGGTTTTGCAATCGGCTCCGCGGCATTGACGGCCCTTGCGCTGTTTGCCGCCTACATGGGTGTGGCCGGCATTGACAACATCAACATTTCCAACCCCAACGTGATGGCNTGCCTGTTCGTGGGCGCAATGATGCCNTTCCTGTTCTCGGCNATGGCCATTGAAGCCGTTGGCCGTGCAGCGGGCGACATGATTGTGGAAGTGCAACGGCAGTTCCGTGACATTCCTGAGCTCAAGGCCGCGCTCGGCAAGATGAAGGAAAATGGAGACAAACCCATAGAGAAGTGGTCCGCAAAAGATCGCAAGGTTTACGAGGCCGCCGACGGCAAGGCGGAGTATGCCAACTGCGTTTCAATTTCCACCACTGCGGCCATCCGAGAAATGATCAAGCCCGGCTTGTTGGCAGTGCTTACTCCGGTGGTGGTCGGGTTCGGATTTAAATATGCCATGGACGGAGACGGCAAGGAGGCGGCGCGAGCACTGGGCGGATTGCTCGCGGGCGTGACCGTGAGCGGCGTGTTGCTTGCGCTTTTCCAAGCCAACTCCGGTGGCGCGTGGGACAATGCGAAGAAAATGTTTGAGGAAGGCGACGGCGTGAACGTGGACGGCGTTGACCACAAAAAAGGCAGCGACGCTCACAAGGCGGGCGTCGTAGGCGACACCGTGGGCGATCCCTTGAAAGACACCTCCGGTCCATCACTAAACATCCTGCTCAAGCTGATGAGCGTTATTGCGCTNGTGATCGCGCCGGTGCTTGTGTCCGAGGGAGGAGAGTCGAATGCGGCCGACGACCAGCAGGGCAAGGGTGGCAAATCGAGCATGAAGGCAGGTGATAAAAAAACGAATTCCAAAGCCAAGGAAGACAAGGATAAAGGAAAGTCTGGCGAGAAAGGAAAGGGTGCCGCGCCGAAAAAGAATGATGACAAAAAGGCCGCTCCCAAGAATGACAATTCAATGATTCCAAATGGTGATCGGATTTCCAGTTCAGGCTGATCGAGAACTTNAAAAGGAATTGACCCAACGNCACCCGCCTTCGGGCGGGTTTTTTTATCGGCGCTTTCGGGCGGCGTCCTCGGCGGCTTCGCGGCAGGTGTCGGCGATAGTGGCGAGGTGGGAAAGAAATCGGTTGCGCTGAGACTCTGGGATGGCGTTGAGGACGNCGATTTGCAGGTCGGCGGCGACGTTGCGCAGTTCGCGGTGCTTGCGTTTGCCTGCAGGCTTCANGGTGATGCGCTTGGCGCGGCGGTCGGTCTCGTGCGGGCGACGATCAACCCAGCCCATCTTCTCCATGCGTTCAAGCAGTGAAGCAACGGTATTGGGGTCGCTGGACATCTTTCGAGTCAGTTCGCTTTGGGTCATGCCGGTGGGATCGCCCTCGCCGAGGGTTCGCAGTACTGTGAACTGGTCGGGCGTGGCGCCGGCATCGGCGATCTGCCGCCGGAATGCCTTGTTTAGGCCGTACCATGCTCGACGCAGCAGCAGCGGCAGGCGCTTGCGCTCCGGGGAGTCGACNGGCAGCTCGTCATATTCCAAGTTGTCATTTTCCTTAGCCATCGCAACAAAGTACGTACAGGTATTTATTTGTTGATTTTCCTCCGACGTAAAGTCATTAGTGGTCCCTTCACGCGCGCTGTCCAGTGGTTGGGCCGCGTGTGGGCATGTCGCGATGAAAAGAATGGACCTCTCGATGGCAGCGGCGCTGATGGCGGCCCTGTTGATTTTTAATGGTTGCGAATCCACGGATCCGGCTGCGCCGGCCAAATCGCCTACTCCGATTGGCACACCGCCTGAGATTCCTGATCCGGAAGGCTCGAAGGCTACGGGNTGGTTGAACTGGCGGGGGCCGCACCAGAATGGGACTTCGGATGAAACGGGGTTGCCCGCCGATCTTGAGGTGGAAGGCGCGAAGAAAAATCTTCTGTGGACGCGCGACATTGCGGGGCGCGGGCATGCTGTGGTGGCCAATGGGCGGGTATATTGCTGGGGGTACCGCGGCGATGGACCGGATTTGCAGGAGGTGTTGCAGTGCCTTGATGAGAAGGATGGGAAGGTGCTGTGGGAGCATGCTTACAACGATTACCTGAGCGACACGGTGTACAGCCGGTACGCGGTGGGCGCGCCGACGGTGGACGCGGAGACGGGGTACATTTACCTGATGACGACGAACGGCGGGGTGAAGTGCTTTACGTCGGACGGCAAGATGGTGTGGGAGTACTCGCTGATGGAGCGATTCGGGCGATTGACGTTCCCGAACGGGCGCACTGGGGCGGCGGTGATCGACGGCGATTTGGTGATTGTGCGTGGGGTGACGAGTTACTGGGGCAAGCAGGGGCCGGCGCGGGATCGGTTTTATGCGTTTAAAAAGAAGACCGGCGAGCCGGTGTGGGCGAGCACGCCGGGGGTAGCGCCGAAGGACAGTTCGTTCTCCACGCCGGTGCTTGCGAACGTTGGGACACGCCGGGTGTTTTACGCGGGTACAGGCGACGGCAACGTGGTGTGCGTGGACGTGCGGACGGGGCAGGAGCTGTGGCGGTTCCAGACCTCGCAGGGCGGGGTGAATGCGTCGGTGGTGATCCATGACGGCGCGCTGGTGACGATCCACGGCAAGGAGAACATCGACAGCACGGACGAGGGGCGGATGACGGGCATCAAGCTGCCGACCTCGCTGCCGGCGCCGGGCGAGGCGCAGGTTGTGTTAAAAGACAAGGACCTGGCAAAGGCGGACGGCAAGCCGCACGAGCTGTGGCGGCATCCGTTTGCGATGTTCACCAGCTCGCCGGTGCTGGTGGACGGGCGCGTGTACCAAGTGACGAAGACGGGCGTGATGGTGTGCGTGGACGCAAAGTCGGGCAAATTTTACTTCGAGAAGAAGCTGAACAACGACCAGATTCACGCGAGCCCGCTGTACGTGGATGGCAAAATTTACGTGGGCTTCCCGAACGGGAAATTTATGGTGCTGAAGCCGAAGGACGATGACGTGGAAATTCTCGACGAGATTCAGC
>PBPF01000122.1 GCA_002724615.1 Verrucomicrobiales bacterium
GCCATCGGCTCTGATGGCACGGTTTACGTCGGGTCAGATGACAACAAGCTCTATGCCATCAAGACCGACTCCAAAGGCCTCGCCAAAAGCCCATGGCCCATGCGCGGGCAAAACCCCCAACACACCGGCCGCGCCCCTTAATGGTGGCAGGCCCTTTCAATTAACCCGCGGATTTCTTGTCCTGAATCAGTCCTTAAGCTTTTCCAGTGCATCCAGCCGTTTTCTTGCGGGGGGATGGGTGCGAAAATGGTTGTCCACCTCTAGGGCGACGCGATCCACGGGATTCTCTGGCTTTTCTTCCGGCTCACCTTTTTCGCGTTCCAGGAATTTCCGGCTCATGGCAAGGCACTGGACGTGGGTGCAACCGGTCTGTCGCATGCCGCGGTAGCTCCAGGCGTCGCACGCCAATTCCTGATCCTCACTGTAGCCGGCGGCAAGGGCCTGATAAGCCATTCCCGCGATGGTCTCCGCCACTTCCGCGCCCAATACGCCACCCAGTTCATCCCCCAAGCCCTTGGCCCGTACGGCCACGGTGAGGGGTTTTTCGCAGTGGCCGAGCTCGAGGTGGGCAATCTCGTGGCCGATGACGAATTGCAACTCGGCATCGGTCTCGATGATATCGAGCAGTCCACGGTTGAAGTAGATATAGCCTCCGACATGACAAAAGGCGTTGACTTCCTTGAGGTCAAGGATGTGGAAGGTCAACTCAAGATCCTTGCGTTTCATTTTTTTGAGCAACGGCTTGGCAAGTCTCTGGATGCGGGCAAGTTGTTGCGGATCGCGATGGAGACGATGTTTGGTCTTGAGTTTATCATGCAGTCGTCGGCCAATCTCGACTTGTTCCTTCGCCGTGAGGCCAAACATTGCCTGCCCAATGTCATCGGCTGTTTTGACAATGTCGGTGCCCAAGTCAATCAGGCCGCCAAGCAGATCTTTTTTGCCAGGGGAGTCAACTAGCTGAGCCTTGTCGGGTGTGTCTTCCGGAATGGGAGCGGGTTCGGCTTCGGAGATTTTTTTCTGTTTTTCCGGCACGGTGTCCACCTGCACGGCTGGTTCATTCTTGCCACAGCCGACCGACAGCATGATCAAGAGGAGGAATGGAAGACAGATCTTCATAGCGGGAATCTCAATGGTTTTTTTCGGTCGGTCAACAGGGTTTTAAACCTCACAATCGGAAGTTATGGGGGTTTAAGGAAGGGAGTGGAGCGTCCATGAGGTAGATGGTCTGGTGATCATTTACATTTAGCCGGCTAATCTTGATTTAAAGATAGACCGCCATTGACCCAATCGATGTTTGGACTAAAGTTTTCAATTAGTGGATACTGGTCTTGCCGGATATTATTTTTCCACTATGAAACGCAAGAACGTGGTTCAACAATGGATGGGCTTGGGCGCGGTGATGCTTTGCCTGAGTGGGTGTTCAGTTTTTCAACCGACCGCGTATGAACCGCGCGAGGGTGACGTGGTGTTTCAGGCACTGCCGCTGGATGTGGATTTGATGGCGGCAATCGAGGGTATTACGCAGTCGCACTTCACACACGCAGGGGCGGTAGTCCGCCACGAGGGCGAGTGGAAGGTGATTGAGGCTGTGGGCGAGGGTGTGGTTTATACGCCGTGGGAAAAGTGGAAGGCGGCCAGTCGTGATGGGCGATGGGCGGTCTACCGCGTGAAGGCAAAACACAGTGAGCACGTGCCGGGGTTTGTGCGCCAGCTGCATCCGCACGCGGGCAAGCCGTACGATTTTAAATACCAAATCACGACCGACAAGCTGTACTGCTCGGAGCTGGTTTTTCAGGCGTGGAAGACTGCCACAGGGCAGGAGATGGGGCAGCTCATAAAGTTGGGCGACATGAATTGGCGACCTCATCGCGCGACCATCGAGAAATACAACGAGGGACCGGTGCCGCTGGAACGGGAAATCATCAGCCCGGTGGCCTTGTCGCGGGCCCAGCAACTGGAGCTGGTGTACAACCACGGGCTAAAAAAATGAGTGAGGAAAAAAAGGGCAGGGTGATCGTCACGTTCGCGCGGGGCTGGCAGACGCTGGTGGTGGTACGCAGCTTGGGCCGTCGTGGGGTGGAGGTGATCACGGGCGACCAGTACGCGATGACGCCGGCGTCGCTCTCGAAATATAGTACGGCAACGTTTCGTTATCCCGATCCATCGAAGGAACCAGAGGCGTTTCTCGATGCGCTGGAGGAGGTGGTTTTAAAGAACAAGCCGGACGATGGCCGGCCGTATGTGTTGATGCCAATCCACAAGGAAAGTTACCTGATTGCCGAAAACCGAGAACGGTTTGAGCCGCACATTCAGCTGGCGTTGCCGGGGATCGATCAGATTTTGCAGGTGCACAACAAGGGGACGCTGGCGGCGTATGCAGAAGAACGGGGTTTGCCTATCCCGAAGACGTGGCTGCCGGGGACGGCTGATGAGTTTCGCGCGCTGCTGGAGGAGATGGAGGTGCCAGCATTTTTGAAAATTCGCGAGTCTGCCTCGGGAGTGGGGATTCAGAAGGTGGATACGCGGGAGGAACTGGAGCGGGTGTTCTTTGAGTTTGTGGAGCATTTCGGACTGCAGGATGGGGATCTGCCAATTGTGCAGGGGCTGGTACCGGGAGAGGATTACTGCGTGACGACATTGTTTAACCGCGGACAACTGGAGGCGTGCATGACGTACCGCAACCTCCGGGCGTTCCCGGCGAACCGTGGAGCGGGCGTGATGCGGGAGACGGTTTCCGCGCCGGCAATGGAAAAGATTGCGGCGGACACGCTGGGGCCGCTGGACTGGCACGGCGTGGCGGAGCTGGATTTCCGCTGGGACGGCAAGGAGGAAACGACGCCGAGCTTGATCGAGGTGAATCCGAGGTTCTGGGGCGGGCTGATCCAGGCGGTGGAGTCGGGCTGGGATTACCCGTGGCTGGTGTATCAACTGGCGGCGACGGGTCAGGTGGATCTGGACAGCGAGCGGCGGCTGGACGTGAAAACAGAGACGCCGCTACTGGCGCTGCTGGCAACTTTGCAGGACATGTCGCACAGCGAACGTGGTGACGCAGCTTTAAAGGAAGGCTGGGAGACAGCCAAGGCGGAGTTTCGCGAGGGCTCGAAGCGGGCGGGGTTGCGGGCCTTGTTCAAGGGCCTGAAGGAAGGGCTGGATCCGGTGGCACGGCTGCGGGAGGCGCAGCGGGTGCTCGCGGATCATCGGCACAATGTTTACGACGTTTTGTCGCGGGAGGATCCGGGCCCGGCGTTGGGGGTCTTTTTCCCACTGGCAGTTTTCCTTAAACACGGGCGGGTGAACTTGGAGTTGATCACTGGCGAAGGCGGCGCGGGCACAAGTGATGGAGACGGGGAAAAAACCTGAGCCCGTTCCACGCCGCCGCTGGCCGCGGTGGCTGGCCTGGGGAATCTCAGGTCTGCTGGTAATTCACATGCTGCTGCCGCTGGGGGTGCGGCTGTGGAAAAAACTGCTGCTGGCGGAAGACGCCCCGCGCATCGCGTTTTGCCCGAATGACACATGGCTGGAGCAGTTGCATGTCAACGAGGCGTACCAGTTGGCATTCACGCTGGCGCAGGGGGAGTTGGTGGAGGTGCAACCGGGAGATGTGGACCCGACGCGGGTGAAAGCTTGGCTGAAGGAAAACCGGATCGACGGGCTGCTGCTGACGGGCGGCGGTGACGTGGATCCAAAGCTATATGGTGGGGACCAGAAACAGGCAGCGGATGTAAACGCCGCGCGCGATGCGCTGGAGATGGCCTTGCTGGATGCGGCCCACGAGCGCGGGCTGCCGGTGCTGGGCATCTGCCGTGGCTGCCAACTGTTAAATGTGTCGCGAGGAGGAACGCTTCTCAACCTGCGCGGAGATGCGAAGTTGGAGAAAGTCCATTTCAACTTGGCCGGCCACACAGCAGACGTGCAGCAAGGCAGCCGGCTGGCAAGNATCATGGATGAGGGCCGCTTGGACAACGTGCAGAGTTTTCATTANCAGGCGGTNGANAAGGTGGGNAAAGGACTACGTGTCTCGGCAACGGGGCCGGGCGGGGTGGTGGAAGCGATTGAGGGAACGGGGCCGGGATGGGTATTGGCCGTGCAGTGGCACCCGGAGTTGTCGGTAAATGACACGCGCCAGGACGCATTAATCAAGGCGTTCGTGGAGGCAGCCCGCAATCGCGCCCAGGATTAAAGGCTGGGCTCGACGCAATTCATCCCGTGAGCGTCCGCGACGGCAGCGCAGGTGACCTGACCGTCCATCACATTGATGCCACCCCGAAGCTCCGGACGGGCCTCGCAGGCACCGGGCAATCCGCGCTCAGCAATCTGTTCCACGTAAGGAAACGTGACATTGTTCAAGGCCTGCGTGGCGGTTCGCGCGTAAGCACCAGGCATGTTTGCCACACAGTAGTGGGTGATGCCTTCCTCGACATACACAGGGTCGTTGTGCGTGGTCGGNCGGCTGGTCTCAGCACAGCCGCCCTGATCAATGGCAATGTCCACCAGCACGCTGCCGGGCCGCATACACCGCAGCATCTCGCGGGTAATCAGCTTGGGGGCTTTTGCACCGGGCACGAGCACCGCACCGATAAGCAGGTCCACACGCGGCAATTGTTCAAGCAACTGCGCAGGCGAGGAGTAAAGTGTGTGCGCCGTGTGCAGTGTGATATCCAAAAAACGCATGCGTTCAACATCCACCTCNAGAATGGTCACGTCCGCTCCAAGGCCAGTGGCCATGCGGGCGGCGTTAATGCCGGACACACCTCCGCCCAGCACCACCACACGTCCCGGCAATACTCCCGGCACGCCGCCCAGCAGAATGCCACTTCCGCCGTGGTGTTTGGCCAAAAAATATCCACCGACCAGAACGGACATGCGACCGGCAATCTCACTCATCGGCTCCAGCAACGGCAATCGTCCATTGACCTCGATGGTCTCATACGCGATGGCTGNGCAGCCTGAAGCCACCAGCGCATCGGTCAGTTCACGCACGGGCGCGAGATGCAGGTAGGTAAAAAGAATCTGGCCGGAACGGAGCAGGGGAGTTTCGTCGGGCTGCGGTTCCTTTACCTTCACGATNAGGTCGGCCTGCTCGAACACTGCAGCGTGCGTGTCCACCAGTTCCGCGCCAGCCTCCGTGTAGTCGGCGTCCAGATAAAAACTGCCTGCGCCCGCGTCTTTCTCTACCACCACGCGATGGCCGCGCTGGATTAGCTGGTACACGCCGGAAGGCAATAACCCCACCCGATGCTCGTCGGCCTTTGTTTCGCGAGGGACACCAATGATCATGGCGGAAGTAAAACGCGAATCCATCGCGAGAGCAACCCGGCAGCACGTCATTCATCGTGATAGGTGCGTGTTNCCGGAANCCAGCCATCCGCCCCCACCAAAACATCCCCTCCACGCACCCGCTGAAAATGCGCAGTGACCACAATGGCGATCCATGCCACCACCAGCCCCGCCAGCAGATCCACCACGTAATGGTACCGAAGGTAAACCGTCGCGACCCACAAACCAACGGTGGGCGTCAGCAGCATCCAGAACCGTCGCTTGTAATGGCGCAAGTCAAACCACAGCAAAAAAAATGTCGCCGCGAAATGCAGGCTTGGGAAGGCGTCAAAGCCATTGGAGTTGGTGGTGACAAACCAGTTGCCCGCGTCCCACACCGGCCCTCCGACGCGTTCCCCCATCCACACGAACGGCCCGTTCGCCGGTGCGAACATGTAGCCGAAGAATCCAAGTCCGTACGCCACCAGCACACCCACGATGCACTCGCGAAACTGTCGCAGGTTATGGAAGTAATAATGCAGTGGTCCCATCACGAGGTAGTAGAAGAAAAAGAAATAAAAAACCGTGAACATATCCGACAGCCACCATGGCCCGTTCGCACTGCCCGGAAAGAATGTGCCCAGAGTGATCGCTCCGTCAGTCGCCTTTAAATAATTCTGCGTCGCCTGCAGGTAATCTGCGTCGTGCATCAACGGAACCGCCCACCGAAACGCCAAGTATACGCCACCACAAATCCCGGCAAATCCAAGCAGCCGAATCCGCCAACGCAAGGGCGTCGGCCGACTCGTAAACACCAGCGCCATCGCACCCANCAGAAAGCCAAGAAAAAGAAAGCTCGTCAGGTTGGGAAACTCCGCCGTCCAGCACAGCCAGCTACTCGCCACCACTAGGAACATCAGGAACACCCACTCGTGCGGCCACGGCCAGTTCCCCGGTGCCTCTTCCTGCAGTGGCCCCTCCCCGTGCATGCCTGCTACTTCTTGCCTGCCAGTCGATCCTTCCAGATGTGAAACAACTTCGCGGTCGACACCACNTCGCGCACGCAATACTCCGCAATGTCGCGGTATCGTTCCTCTGCCATCAGGTCGTTCACATCCATCCCCGTCACTCCCTCCGCCTTNGGCGAAGGGATACCAAAAACCTTACAATAAAAATCCAGGTTGAAACGCCGCGCCGCCCCATCGCGACCGCCCACGCTGTAAAAGGTCAGCTGATCCGCCAGGTCACAATGCGGCGTGGTCGCAAACCGGTATCCCAGCCAGTCCTTGCGTGAGATGGGGATGTCGAGCACCGCCGAGCGTAAGTAGAGGAACGGCACATCGAACCCTCGCCCATTGAAGGTCACCACTTGGTCATATTTCTTCGCAACGTCCCAGAATCCGGCCAAAACCTCCGATTCGTCCATGCACGGCACAAANTCNACCGGCCCAGACGGTCCCGTCTCGTAGTCATCAGAAATGTAAAGCACCTGNCCACGCCCTGAGTCCGCGTTGATCATGCAGATACACACACACTGCGCTGTGAACGGCCACAGGTTGAACATCCGCCCGATCGCTTCGCGCTTCTCTTCGCGCTCCGGCCCCTCCGACAATTGCTCCGCCGGCCTGAAGAGGTATTCCAGCTGGGCCTCATCCAGATGANCCTTGGGCAAGGCAGAGGTCTCTATGTCGAAAACCANGCTGGCCATNCCCGACGATGGCTGAACACTTTCGCCTGCTAAAGCAAAAAAAAGATGGCGGGTAAAAACCCGCCATCTGTATGCAAAGTGTCCTCCAGGAGGCTACTTCTTCTTGGCCTTTTTCTTGGCAGCCTTTTTCTTCTTGGCAGCCTTCTTTTTCTTGGCTGGCTTCTTCTTAGCTACCTTTTTCTTTTTGGCAGCCTTCTTCTTTTTAGCAGCCTTCTTTTTCTTAGCGGGCTTCTTCTTTGCCGCTTTCTTTTTCTTCGCTACNTTTTTCTTTTTCGCTACCTTTTTCTTGGCAGCTTTCTTTTTCTTGGCTGGCTTCTTTTTCGCCACCTTCTTCTTAGCTACCTTTTTCTTGGCAGCTTTCTTCTTCTTCGCAGCTTTCTTTTTCTTGGCCATGAAGTTCACCTCCTTCCATGTTGGGTTTAGCGTCACCAACCCCCGTTGGTAACGCGACGAATGTATACAATACTTTTAACCCACTTGCATAGTCCTAATTTCGANGCGCAAAAAANTTTTGTTCACATCATTTTCTCTTTCGCTGCGCCATTCGTCACGCTAGCGTCGCTCCGTGGCTGCCTCGACCAAGCCAAAACTCACGCCGATGATGGCGCAGTACCGGCGCATTAAGGACGGGCTTCCAACAAGAGCACTTCTACTTTTTCGGCTTGGTGACTTCTACGAGATGTTTCTGGAGGATGCGCAGGAGGCCGCGGGGATTCTGGAAGTCGCCCTCACTCAACGTGGCGGCATGCCCATGTGCGGCATNCCGCACCACGCCGCAGACAACTACATAGCCAAACTTTTAAAAGCGGGTCGCAAGGTGGCGATCTGCGAACAGGTCGAGGAAGCCAAGCCTGGAAAACTGGTCGAGCGCGAGGTCACGCAAATTCTGAGTCCCGGTACGCACTTGGACGAACGCATGCTCAACGCCGAGCGCAACAATTATCTCGCCGCAGTATGTCGCGAGGGANGGTCACTGGGTCTCGCTGTCATTGACCTCACCACCGGCGGATTCAAAGCCACTGAGCCCATCAATGCGGCCGCCTTGCGTGCCGAATTGGAACGATTACGACCCGCCGAGGTGATTGCTCCCTCACAAGTCACTGATTTGCAGGAAGTTGCGAGGCAAGCCGTGCCCATTCTCGAGGAGCATGAAGATTGGGTTTTTGGACTGGAAACCGCAGCCCATTCCCTACACGAACATCTGGGGGTAAAGACACTCGACGGCTTTGGATTGAAGAATCGAGATGCCGCCGTTTGTGCCGCGGGTGCCGCGCTGCACTATCTCTCGCAACACTTNCGGCGTGATGTGTCGCACCTGCGCGCATTGTCTTTTTACACGACTGACGATCTGCTTGTGTTGGATGCAACCACACTGCGGCATCTTGAAATTCTTGAACCGCTCCAGCGCGATGCCCCGCGTGGCACGTGCCTTTATGGAGTGACGAACCGCACGGCAACACCGATGGGCGCACGACTTTTGCGTGACTGGCTCACGCAACCGCTTGCCGACGCCGGCGCGATACACCAGCGGCAGGCAGCAGTTCAGGCATGGGTGGATCATCCAGACTTAATGGACGCACTGCGCGTTTGTTTAAAAGAAGTACGCGACCTTGAACGCACGTTGACCCGATTAAGTGTGGGCACTGGCAACGGACGTGACCTGCAACAACTTCGATTGGCGTTGCAACAGTTGCCGGCATTGAAGGAGTTATTAACGGAGACCGTTGCAGCGGCTGCCTACGATTCGAATTCCAGCGAACTGGATCTTGAAGATCGCGACTGCACTACTCTAATACTGGAGGTGCTGGAGCAGCAATTGTCGGCACTGCCAGAATTAGTAGACCTGATACGACGGGCGATCGTTGATGAACCGCCGGTGGCAGTAAAGGAAGGCGGAATCATTCGCGATGATTTTGACTCGCAGTTGGATGAACTGCGTGGCGGCTCGCGCGAGGGCAANGCTTGGATCGCAGAGCTTCAACAACGTGAGATCGAGCGCACGGGCATCCCGTCACTGAAGGTTCGCTTCAACAACGTGTTCGGATATTTCATTGAGGTGACCAAAACGCATCTGGACAAGGTGCCACCTGAGTGGCATCGCAAACAGACAGTCGCGAACGGCGAACGGTTCATCACCGATGAACTGAAGGAGATGGAAAGCAAGGTGCTTGGCGCCGAGGAGCGAGCAAGCAAGCTGGAGTACGACCTGTTCCTCCAACTGCGCGAGGCAGTGGTGGCGCAGATGGAGCCCATTCAACAAACAGCGGCGGCCCTGGCGCAGTTGGATGTACTGGCGGCATTTGCGGATGTAGCCAGACAGCATGACTACTGCCGGCCTTTGATGGGCAACGAAGGCTGGCTGGAAATCGAGGCGGGCCGGCACCCAGTGTTGGAACAGGCGATGCTGGAGGAACGTTTTGTGCCGAATGACGTGGCGCTAGACGCGGGCCGGCAGGTGGCCTTGATCACGGGGCCGAACATGGCGGGCAAAAGCACGTACATCCGTCAGGTTGCGCTGCTCGCGCTCTTAGCTCACACGGGATCTTTTGTGCCAGCGACGCGCGCGCGTATCGACTTGGTGGATCGTATTTTTACACGCATCGGTGCAAGCGATGACCTTGCGCGGGGGCAATCGACGTTCATGGTGGAGATGAGCGAGACGGCCAACATCCTGAACCATGCCACGGAGCGCAGCTTGGTGATTCTTGATGAGATTGGCCGCGGCACGAGCACATTTGACGGGTTAAGTCTGGCTTGGGCAATCGTCGAGCATCTGCACAACCATCTCGGTGCGAAAACGCTTTTTGCAACGCACTATCATGAGTTGACGGAGTTGGGAGGGCGGTTGAAGCGAGTCTTTAACTGCAATGTGGCTGTGCGCGAGTACAACGATCAAATCGTTTTCCTCCGGCAGATCGTGGACGGCGCAGCGGACCAAAGCTACGGACTACAGGTGGCGCGACTAGCAGGTGTACCAACGGAGGTGCTGGGCCGCGCGCGGGAAATCTTGGGCAACCTTGAGGAGTCGGATTTAACGCCCACTGGCAACGACCAGTCGAGGCCGGCATCGCGCGAACGACGGAAACTCCGTGAACTGCCACCCTCCCCACAGCTTGACCTGTTCCGACAGGCGTCCTAGGCCCTAGGAAGTCTTGTAATACACAATCACTCCAAAATCGACGGCTTGCTTATCGCCATTGGAGTACTGGACAGGATTAACGCTGATGACATTTTCCTCGCCTTGCTCGCGAAGGAAACTCGTGACCGCCTCATCAAACGTGTCCTTGCCATCCTTCTTGAATTCACTGTGTCGAAAAGTACGGATGGTCAACTCACCGCCTTTGGACTCTTGCTCAAGAGTTACGGGCTTGGCTTGGCCAAAACCGTGTTTGATGTCCAACGTCGTGGTGCCGCCTTCTCCCTCATTTGGTGTAGCGGTAGCGGCCACATCCGTTTCCTCTACTTTAATAGCTTCCGGGACGGGTACTGCTGCCGGCGCAGGGGCGGGCGCTTTCTCCGCGGCGACAGGCTGGGGCACAGGTGCCGGTGCCGGGCTGGCCACGGCCACCTCCGTCTCGGTTTTGTCGGTATCGGTTGGCGTGGGATCCACGACGGGCGCAGCGGTATTTGGCGCAGCCGCGCCGGCCATCAACGCCACTACCTGCTCCTTTGTGGGCACGGTGATGGCTTTTTGGCAGGACTCCACCGGGCAGGGAATTTGGCCCTGATGCCTTTCCCAGATCATCCCAAGCAACGACTCATCGGCATCCAGCGCCCCATTGCAGTAGGGGCAGCTGAAGATAATCAGCCCCCTCTCATACTTGGGATCCTTGCATTCCATCGGGTCCGAAATCGATTGGCGATCCCCCGGAAAATAGGAAATAACGAGCGGAAATCCAACTCAAAATCACCCTTAAGTTTGCATCCGCTGAACGCGCGCGCCAAGACCACGAAGTTTGTCATCAATCCGCTCGTAACCGCGGTCAAGGTGGTAAATCCTGTTTACCTGTGTAATACCGTTGGCCATCAGCCCGCCTATTACAAGGGCCGCGCTGGCTCTTAGATCACTCGCCATCACTTGCGCGCCGCTAAGTGCAGTACCGCCCTTCACAATTGCGCTTGGGCCTTTGACCGCCACGTCTGCTCCCATCCGGTGCAGCTCGGCCGCGTGCATGAATCGCGACTCGAACACGCGTTCGGTGATCACGCTAATCCCCGGTACCTGTGTAAGCAGCGCCATCATCTGTGCCTGAACGTCGGTGGGAAACCCGGGATAGGGCAGTGTGGTGATGTCCACCGGCTTGAGAGTGCGCGCTCGCTTGAAGGTCATCTTGCCGCGCTTAAACTCGACTTTGGCACCAACTGAATCCAGCTTGTCGAGCACGGCGGTTAGGTGCTCAGGCCGCACGCCTTTCAAAGTCACCTCGCCGCGGGTGGCCACTGCTGCAATGGCGTAGGTAGCGGCCTCAATGCGATCGGGCATAACCTCGTGCTCCGCGCCACTCAACTCCTTGACGCCGGTAACAGTGATGGTTGGACTGCCGGCCCCGTCAATCTTTGCGCCCATTGCCTTCAAAAACACGGCGAGGTCGGTGATCTCCGGCTCACAGGCAGCGCTCTCGATGACGGTAGTGCCCTTCGCAAGGGCGGCGGCCATCATCACGTTGGCGGTACCCAGCACGGTGGGCCCGGCATGCCCGCCGAGGAATACCTGCCCCCCACGCAGGTCCTTTCCGGTGGCACGCACGTAGCCACCGGTAGTTTTCACTTTAGCACCCAGTGCTTCCATGCCCTTGAGGTGCAAACCGATGGGACGTGGGCCAATCTGACAGCCACCCGGCACAGAGACCTTTGCTCGGCGCACCCGCCCTAACAACGGCCCAAGCACGCAGATGGATCCGCGCATCTTGCGCACATGGTCATAGTCGGCCTTGTCCTTTAAGCGTGCGGCCTCAATGACTAGCGTGTCACCGGCATGCTGCACCTTGGCCCCAAGCGATTGGAGAATCGCGACCATGGTCTTGACGTCCGCAAGGTCGGGCACGCGGCGGATGGTGCAACGCTCGCGAGTGAGCAGCGTGGCGGCCATCATGGGCAGCACAGCGTTCTTTGCCCCACTGATTTCCACTTCGCCGCGCAACGGAACGCCGCCGTTTATTAATAGACTTTCCAGTGCCACATTCCCTCCTTATTCGTGGAGGCCAATTTTTCACGGATCGGGGAGAGTGGCAACCACGATCCGCGAAATGCCAGCCAAGTCGGGCAAAATCTTTTCCACACGCCAGTTTTGAGCTGTCAGCAAATGGCGTACGGATTGAGCTTGGCTGTCTCCAATTTCGAGGAGTAATTGACCGCCGGAACGAAGGCGGCACGCCGCATGGCTGGCAATGGCGTGGTAAAACTCAAGGCCATCGGGGCCTCCGTCTAGCGCGAGGCGCGGATCGTGATCGCGTACTTCAGGCTGCAGGCGCGATATTTGGGCACTGGGAATGTAAGGGGGATTAGAGACGATTGCGTGATAACGAACACGCGTAGGCAAATAGCTGCGGCTGTCACCGAACACAAAACGTAATCTGGAGGCAACGCGATTTAGCAAAGCATTCTTTCGGGCAATGGCGAGCGCGGGGCGGGAAATATCGAGCGCATCGACCCGGGCAGAGGGGTGCTCGGCAGCAATGCTGATGGCAAGGCATCCGCTGCCGGTGCCAATGTCCAACACGCGGGGTTTTTCAATGGTCGCCAACCGGCGAATTGCCTCCTCGGCAAGTTGCTCGGTCTCAGGTCGGGGAATGAGCACGTGGCGGTTGACCCTTATTTCGTGGCCGCGAAACGACACTGTACCTAGTATATGTTGATGGGGGACACGAGCCGCGCGGCGCGCCACCATTTTGCCTAAACGGCTGGTAAGGCGCGTGGGAAGTTGACGGTTCAACTCAGCCAAAAGTTGGGTGCGCGTTATCCCGAGCAGGTGGGCAAGCAGGAGTTCGCACTCCAAGCGCGGTGCGTCAATCCGTGCCCGCTGAAGGGTAGCCACGTGTTTGGCAATGGCCTGCCGAACGTCCATGGCGCGAGGATGCCCGTGGATAGCTTGTGGAAAAAGTCAAATCCCTAAGCCGGGTTTGCCCCTTGAATCTTGGCGCAAGTGGAGGTATCGTCGGGCGCATGAGGAGTGTTGATTTCCTTTCCATCTTGATGGCCACCGGCATGGTGTGCGCGGTTTCTGTTTCAGCCCAGGAAGCGGATGATCCCAAGCCGAAACCGCCAGCAGAAAAGAAGGCGGAACCCAAGGAACCAGCCAAGCCAGAGAAGAAAAAGACCGACGATACGAAGCCCACGGAGAAAGGTGAGGACAGCGAGGATCCCAAGGAAAAAGCCAAGGGTGGTGAGACTCCCGACAAGAACAAGCAGGTGGCCGGCGCGTTGGGGAACGATGCGCTGGGACGTTACATTCAGTCGCGCTTCAACCAGTTGAGCGGGAGTATCGAGGATTTACGCGCTGCGAATGCGTTGCAGGCTCGGAAGATAGAGATGTTGACGGCTGAGAATGAAAAGTTGCGGGCGTTGTTGACGCAAATCAGCGTGCAGTCCAAACGCAATTTTGCGACACAAGGGGACATTCGGGAGATTCAGTCGCGCGTGGAGGAGGTCGATCGCAAGCGCATCAGCGACCGCGAGAAAATCCTGGTGGAATTCACCAAGCTGCTTCGCAAGATTTCCAAGATCAAGATCGCCGCGCCAACGCCAACACCCCCGACACCACCAGATAAACCACAGGAGAAACCCATCAAGACCATCGAACATACGGTGGCGAAGGGTGACTTTCTTGGAGGCATTCTCGCCGCGTACAATGAGATGTTTCGCAAACAGAAAAAGGGGCGCATCACCATGACCGAGATTTTAAAAGCCAACCCAAAGCTGGATCCTGAGAAGATCTTTGTCGGCCGCAAGATTTACATCCCGCTGCCCGGCGAAATCAAATAGCGGCCTGCCGCCATGAAAAAACTGCGGCGCTGGCACCTTTATCTCGGCTGCTTTTTTACGCCGCTACTTTTCCTATACTTGTTCAGCGGCTTCATCCTTACCGGCTGGCCCGCCGAGCAGAAGGGGCCTGAAGAAGCCCAATCATTCATCCAAAAACTTTACTGGGTACACAAGCACCAGTTTTATCCGGTCACATCACCGCAGCCACCCGAACCGGCCGCCATTACCTCCACAGATTCCGCCACCGACACCCTCAACACCGCCGCCCCGCATAATTACAAGACCGGTCAGCGCGGGACGCTCACTCCGTTTTCGCCCGGTGGATTGAACACTGATGAGGAATACCACGTGCACGTGACCAGCACCCAAGCCTTCACCCTGCACACCACCGCCGAAGACGCCACCAGTGGTGCAAACCCAATCGATGTCACAGGCGGTGTGGAGAAAGGCTTCGACGTCTTCTTCAAGCCCCCCGCCGTCCCCGCGCGCTCTGTGCAATCCTACAATCAAGCCCCTTTCCGCTTGCTCGTTTACGCCATGACGCTGGGCGTCCTCGGCACCATGGCGTTGGGTGTTGTGCTTGCAATCAAGGTCACCAAGGACCGGCGCCCTGTCTATACGGCCCTCGCTCTTGGTGTCCTTATCCCTATCCTTTTTCTTTGGGGAGGCCAGTCCGGAAAAAACACGACTTCATCCCCAGCTGAAAATAATGCCCCCACACCCCCAGCAGGAAAGGGAACCCCACCCGGACAACCCCCCGGCAACATTCCCATCCAACTTCCAGATCTGAACACCACGCTACCACCCGACGACAATCAATCAAATCCGCCCACTGCCAATCAAACCGAGCCCATAGACCCGTTCGGCAATCCCTGATCAATCCACTGCCATCTCGCTGGACACCTGCTTCACACCTGTTGCCAGCTCCCGCCAATCTTCTGTCGTCGTTTCCCAGCCGCTGCTGAAACGCACTACACGATCGGTCTCTTCATCTGCCACTCCCATCGCCTTTAACACGTGGCTCGGCGCTTCCTTTCCGCTCGCGCATGCGCTGCCTGTTGATACTGCAAACCCGGCCTTGTCCAGCTTCACCACCCACCGCGCCCGACAATCTCCGGGCAGCAATGCGCTCACCGTGTTCCAAAGCCGCGCCTCGCCTGCGCCCAACACCTGCACTTCCGGCAATGCCCCGATGAACTCTTCCCGCATAGCCTCCCGCTTCTCTAATCCACTCTTTGCTAGTTCCTCGCGCTCCGCCAGTGCTGCCATCATGGAAAGGACCCCCGCCACATTTTCCGTGCCCGCGCGCCGTCCTTCCTCTTGCGGCCCGCCCACCAATTGAGCCCGCACCGGCCCCTTTGTCGGACACTTCAAGAAACCCACTCCTTTCGGGCCGCCAAACTTGTGCGCGCAACCGCTCACGAAATCGCATTCCCCCAATCCCGTCGCCGGCAACTTGCCAACCCACTGTGCCGCGTCGCAAAAAAAAGGCACACCGTGTTCGGCGCACAATTCCCGAACGTCCCGCCACGGCTGCAACACTCCCGTTTCATTGTTAGCCGCCATCACCGCCACCAATCCGGGCTTTCCCTTTGCCAGTGCCGCCCTAAAAAAATCCGTGTCCAATCCTCCGCCCGTCGTCACCGGCAGCAATTTCCGTCGCGCCCCAAAATGCACCCGTGCCGCCTCCATCACGCACGGATGTTCAATCGCTGAAATCCAAACCTCGCCCTGCACCGCTTTCGCCGCGTGGTGAAACACCAAGTTGTTCGACTCCGTTGCTCCCGAGGTCCAAACGATATCCAACGCGCCGCACCCCAGCGCTGACGCCAATTGCTCCCGCGCATCTCCCAGTGCCTTCTCCGCACGCGCTCCCATCCGGTGGGGGCTCGATGGGTTCCCCACAAAGCGCTCGCAAGCTTCCACCCAAGCCTCCCGCGCCTTGTCGCAAAGCGGCGTCGTAGCGTTGTGGTCGAAATACAGCATGGGAACCGGCAGGATACGCAGCCACCAGTTCCGTTCGAGTCTTTTGTGGCTTGCCACGTTACGCGCTTTCAGAAACCTTCACTCCTCCGTGACCGACCCCGGCAAACCGCTGCTGTTCAAGCGTTCGCATTTCACAACGCGACTGCCGGTGGATTGCGTCTACAGCCCTTCGCACTTCTGGGCGCGAGAAATTGACGGGACGTGGCGCATTGGTTTCACCAAGTTTGCCACTCGGATGCTTGGCGACATGGTGGATCACGACTTCGAGACCAAGCCCGGCACCGCCATTGCACCCGGACAAATCTTGGGCTGGGTCGAGGGCTTCAAGGCTATCTCCGATGTTTACGGCTTTTGCGTGGGCGAGTTTGTCCGGGTCAATCCCGACCTCGCCGCCAACATCGCGCTTATCACAAAAAAACCCTACGCCGACGGCTGGCTCTACGAAGCACGCGGCTCGCTCGATGACAAATGCGTCGACGTTCACGGCTATGCCGCTATCCTCAATCAAACCATTGACAAGATGCTCGAGCAGCAACAAGCCGGGAAAGGCACTGACATTGAGTAAGGCACGCTACATCATGATCGGCGGTTTCCTTGGCGCCGGCAAGACCACCAGCGTCGCCGCTCTGGCGCAGCACCTGCGCGAAGCAGGCCGCACTGTGGGCCTCATCACCAACGACCAAGGACGCGAACTGGTCGACACTGCCATGCTCCGCTCCAAGGGTTTTGCCACCGAGGAAATCCCGGGGGGCTGTTTCTGCTGCCGCTTCAATTCGCTCGTCGATGCCGCCGGCAAGCTCACCGAGAGCACGAGGCCGGATGTCTTCATTGCCGAACCTGTCGGCAGTTGCACTGACCTTGTCGCCACCGTCACCTACCCGCTTCGACGCATTTACGGCGCTGAATTCAGCATCGCCCCTCTCAGTGTGCTGGTCGATCCCATCCGCGCCGCGCGTATCCTTGGCCTGCGCGAGGGCGGCCAGTTTTCCGAGAAGGTCATTTATATTTACCGCAAGCAACTCGAGGAAGCCGACCTCATTGT
>PBPF01000123.1 GCA_002724615.1 Verrucomicrobiales bacterium
GGATGTTGTTGGTAATATGTAGTGGTTTCAGGGCGATTTCTGAGTTTTGGCGGAGATTGTGAAAAAAATCACAAATGCGCTTGCACTGCCCCTTTGCTTGAGTATGATGCGCCCGGATTTGCAGGTTTAAGTGTCGAACATTTTTCCAAAGTGGACCAACAAGCTGCCGCTGTTTGTCTTGGTGGGTGGCGTGCTGCTTGGCGGCGGCGTGGTCACGGGTGTGACGTATTATTTCACGCCCAAGTACACNCGCGTGGGCTATCAGCCCGTCCAGCCGGTTTCCTTTTCGCATAAAATCCACTCGGGTGAGTTGGGCATCGATTGTCGTTACTGTCACAACATGGTGGAGGACTCTTGGTTTTCCAACATTCCCGCCGCCGACACTTGCATGAAATGCCACAGCACTGTGTTGGCTGATGACCCCCGGTTGGCACCTGTGCGCGAGAGCTTCGAGACCGGCAAGCCCATCCCATGGGTACAAATCCATAAAACGCCGGATTACGTTTACTTCAACCATGCCGTGCACGTGACGCGCGGTATCAGTTGCGTGAAGTGCCACGGTCGCGTGGATCAGATGGACGAAGTGCGGCACGACAAGCCCTTGAGCATGGCGTTCTGTCTGGAGTGCCACCGCAACGCACACGCGAACATCCGCCCGCTGGACAAGGTGACGGACCTTGAGTGGGAGGGAGGCAATGAATTCGTGCCTGAGCACGATGGTCGCCAGCTGGAGGAACGGCTGGATGTGCGCGCGACGGAAAGTTGTTCAGCATGTCATCGATGAAAACCGGCAAACCTACAGTTAAGGATCAGCCCGCGCAGGGGAACGAATTTCCAGAGGGCGCGGAANTGCTCGATCCCGGGTTTTCGCGCCGTGACTGGCTGCAGTTGATGGGGGCGTCGCTTGGGCTCGCAGGGCTGGGTGTGGGTTGTCGCCGNCCGGAGGAAGTCATTTTGCCCTTTGGCAAGCAGCCGGAAGGGTACGTGCACGGAGTGCCTGAGTATTTCGCCACCGCGCGTCCTACGCGGACCGGTGCTGTGCCGTTGGTAGTGGAGTCCAACGAGGGTCGGCCCACCAAGGTGGAAGGCAACGCCGAGCATCCTGACAGTAATGGCGGCACTGACCTGCACACGCAGGCTTCAATTTTAGACCTGTACGATCCCGACCGCGCGCAGCAATTCAAGGTCGACGGTGCGCCGTCCACGAAGGCTGATGCGATGGTGGCGGTGGGGAAATTGAGTCACGACAAGATCGCTTTCCTGCTGGAGCCAGGCACCTCGCCCTCGCGCGCGCGCATGCTGGCGGCGGTTCACTCAAAGCATCAGANTGCTGGCTTTTACACCTATGATCCGCTGGNGCAGGACGTCCATCAGCAAGCGGCGGAGGCGGTCTTTGGCAAGGCNGTNCGGCCGCGGTATCGGTTCGACAAGGCGGACGTGATTCTTTCGTTGGACTGCGANTTTNNNGGNANCGANGAGGATTCGCATCGNCANANCCGCGACTTTGCCGCNGGCCGCAAGCTGNACAATGGCCGCAAGACGATGTCGCGCCTGTTCGTGGTTGAGTCGCTGATGACGTTGACCGGTTCGAATGCGGACCATCGCCTGCGCGTGAAGCCGTCGGAGGTGCATAAAGTTGCCAAATTGGTGNTCGACCATTCCCATGAGGAAATAGAAAACCAAATGGATAAGGAGGGTGCAGCATGGCTGGATACCCTTATCCATGAGTTGATGGATGCAGGCGAAGGTGCTCTGGTAGTGGCGGGACATCGGCAGCCGTTGGGAGTGCATGTCCTCGCACAGGCTATCAATGCCGAAATGGGTGCGGTTGGCAACACGGTGGAACTGTTGCCGGTTCGTGATCAAAAATTTCAAGCCAACGACACCCCTAAGCTTGGCACCATATCGGAACTGAAGGCAGCCATTGACGCAGATGAGGTGGAGACGTTGGTGATTCTCGGTGGCAACCCCGGCTATAACGCTCCTGCGGACCTCGACTGGGAGGCGACACAGGCCAAGGTTAAGAAGGTTCTGCGGCTGGGCTACCGTGAAGACGAGACCGCCGAGGGATGTGCGATCCACTTGCCACAAGCGCATTACCTTGAGTCATGGGGCGACGCTCGCACGAGTGATGGCACGCTGGTGCCCGTGCAGCCGCTCATCGCGCCGCTTTTCGGCGGACTAACTGAGCTGGAGGTGCTTGCGATGTTCGCTGGATTAGAGGACACGAGTCCTTATTCAGTAGTTCGCGATACATACAAGCTGATCACCGGCGAGGAGAACTGGGAGAAACGCTGGAAGCAATTCCTACACTGGGGTTTCGAGCCGGGCACCGCGAGCACACCAATCAAGGCTGAGGATTTCGAAGAGGCTGACACAAGCCAAGCCAACGAAGGCATGGCCGAGCCTACAGGTAAAGACGAGTTGGAGGTGGTGTTTGCCGCTGACTACAGCGTGGGCGATGGCACTTTCGCCAACAACGGCTGGTGTCAGGAACTGCCCGACCCCATCACCAAGATCACGTGGGACAACGCCATTCTTGTCAGCCACAAGACCGCCAAGGCGAAGTCGTGGATCAACGGACTGCAGGTGGAAGTGTCCGTTGGTGACAACAAGCTGACTGCGCCGGTGTGGATTCAACCGGGCCAGGCGGACAACGTGTTGGGCTTGTCACTGGGCTACGGGCGGACGGTGGGCCGCATTGCGAATTTCAACGGGCAACCGGTCGGTTACAATGCTTATCCGCTGCGCAAAACCGCAGGTTTGCATTCTGCCAAGGCCACTGCCCAAGGAGCGCGTGGCGTGCATGAATTCGCCTGCACGCAGGATCACTGGAGCATGGAAGGCCGGGCGATCGTGCGCGAAGCAAACCTTGAGGGTGACCACGGCTACAAAAAGCATCCAGACTTTGCGAGGCACATGGGCCTCGACTCGCCCAGTCACGCCAAGCACACCATCAATCCCGAGACTGGCGAGCCCTATAAGATTTACAAGCACCCGTACGAGGCCAAGGCCGAGTTGAAGCACAACGCAGTGCAATGGGGGATGGCGATCGACCTGAATTCCTGCACGGGCTGTAATGCCTGCGTTATTGCCTGCCAGTCTGAAAACAACATCCCGATCGTTGGCAAGGATCAGGTGGAGCGTGGCCGCGAGATGCACTGGTTGCGCATCGACCGCTACTACACCGGCAAGGACCACTCGCCGACCAAGTCCGTTTGGGACTCCACAGCTGGCGACGACACACAGGCCGATGAGGAATGGATCGCCGACCCGCAAGTGGCCATGCAACCGATGCTTTGCCAGCACTGCGAGTCCGCACCCTGCGAGAGTGTTTGCCCTGTCAATGCAACCGTGCATGACGAGGAGGGCATGAACCTGATGGTTTATAACCGCTGCATCGGCACCCGCTACTGCTCCAATAACTGCGCGTGGAAAGTGCGTCGTTTCAATTTCTTTGACTTTAACAAGCGGCCCCTCACAAGGTTGTACGACACGCCGTTAACCAGCCCAAGCTTGGCGCTGGATTGGCTGGAGGATAAGGAGAAATCCAACAAGCCCGCGATGGAGTGGGATCTCCTGAAACTGGCAAAGAATCCCGATGTCACGGTACGCATGCGTGGTGTGATGGAGAAGTGCACCTACTGCATCCAGCGTATTGAGGAAGCCAAGATCAATCGTAAGGTAAAGGCCAGCCGCGAGTACCGCGACCAGCTTGCCGAAGGCGCCACCGATGCTGCCGTGAGCAGCGATGTGCCCGATGGCACCATCAAGACCGCCTGCCAGCAGGCTTGCCCCGCCGAGGCCATCGTCTTCGGCAATCAGGCCGACCCCGACAGCACCGTTGCCCAGCAGAAAGCGCAGGAGCGTGATTACTCGGTGCTAGGTTTCCTCGACACCAAGCCGCACACGACCTATCTCGCGCGCGTGCGCAACCCCAGCCCGGATATGCCCGATTACACCGAGGAGCCGTACAGTGCCATGGAGTACCACAAGGCGGCCCACGGCGATCACGGTGAACACGATGATGACCACGGCCACAATGGCCATGAGCACGAGGACGGGGACTAGGACCACAAGTGAGCAGCACTACCGGACAGTATTACACGGACACGCCCAAGGAACTGGTGCGTGAGCCGCTGGTGCTGGACAAGAAATCCCCGGGCTGGATATCCGACCAGATCGCCGGGATTATTGAAGGCAAGACGCCGCGCTGGTGGTGGGTTTCCTTCATCATCAGTTTCATAACAGCTGGCTTCTGCTTCGCCATGATCGGTTACCTGATCACCACGGGTGTGGGTGTGTGGGGGCTGAACCAGCCGGTGATGTGGGGCTGGGCAATCGTCAACTTCGTCTGGTGGATCGGTATCGGGCACGCCGGCACGCTCATTTCGGCCATTCTGTTCCTGATGCGGCAAAAATGGAGGACATCCATCAACCGCGCCGCCGAGGCCATGACTATTTTTGCGGTGATGTGTGCGGGCATTTTCCCTGCCATCCACGTGGGTCGAATCTGGTTCGTTTGGTATCCGCTGCCCATTCCCAACGCAAACGACATCTGGCCGCAGTTCCGCTCGCCGTTGTTGTGGGACGTATTTGCGGTGTCCACCTACTTCACCGTATCGCTGCTCTTCTGGTACATGGGACTAATACCCGACTTGGCCACTATGCGTGACCGATTCAGGCTGCAGGCGGAGAAAATCAAGGAGCCATTCAAAAAGTTCACCAACAAGGTGAAGCAGTTGGCTTATGGCTTCTTCGCGCTGGGCTGGACAGGAAGCAATCGCCACTGGAGCAACTACGAAAAGGCCTACCTGCTGCTGGCCGGCCTTTCCACGCCGTTGGTTCTCTCGGTGCACTCGATCGTGTCGTTCGACTTTGCCGTGTCGCAGTTGCCCGGCTGGCATACCACCATTTTCCCCCCGTACTTTGTTGCGGGCGCTATTTTCAGCGGCTTCGGTATGGTGCTCACACTCATCATCCCGTTGCGCACACTATGCAATTTGGAACAGATCATCACTGTCCGCCACATTGAGTTAATGTGCAAAGTGACATTGGCGACCGGCTCCATCGTGGGCTACGCCTACGGCATGGAGTTCTTCATTGCTTGGTATGGCGGNAGCCCGTACGAACTGTATGCCTTCCAGAACCGCGCATTTGGCCCTTACTGGTGGTCGTACTGGATCATGGTCAGCTGCAACGTCATCACGCCGCAGTTCTTCTGGTTTAAGAAGATTCGCACCAACATGTGGTATGTGTTCATCCTGTCCATCTTTGTGAACATCGGCATGTGGTTCGAGCGGTTCGTCATCGTTGTTACCTCGTTGCACCGCGACTTCCTGCCATCCAACTGGGGCTACTACAGCCCGACTTGGGTGGACGTGCTAACCTACATCGGCACCATGGGCTTCTTTATGACGCTGTTCCTNTTGTTCGTGAGGTTCCTGCCGCTGATTGCAATTAGTGAGGTTAAAGGCGTAACGCCGCAGGCCGACCCGCATGACAAGGCCGGAGGTGCCAAGGAAGGAGGCGCGCACTGATGAGCGAGACGTACGGCATCATGGCGCAGTACGACACGCCGGCGGACGCAATGCACGCGGCCGAGAAAGTTCGCGACGCGGGCTACACCAAGTGGGACGTGCACACGCCATTCCCCGTGCACGGCATGGACAAGGCCATGGGGTTGAAAAACTCCCCTGTCGGCTGGTTCACCTTCTTCGGCGGCCTCACTGGCTACACTGGTGGCATGCTGATGATTTATTTCATGAACTCGTTTGACTACGACATTGTGGTCGGCGGCAAGCCACTCTTCAGTGGTTTTTATGCCTTCCCAGTCTCGTACGAGTGCACCATCCTGCTGGGTGCGTTTGGTTCCCTGTTTGGCATGCTCATCATGAACCGGCTTCCGCGCCATCATCATCCGCTTCTGAAGAACAAGCGTTTTGCCAAGGTGACGCATGACAAATTTTTTGTGGTCATTGAAACTGCCGATCCAAAGTACAGCGAGGCTCGGGCCCGCAANCTNCTGGAGGGTGCNGGCGCGAAGCACGTGGAGGTGGTTGAGGAATGAAGGATGTGAAGTACATCCTGGTTGGCTTCGGCGCGCTGGTNTTGCTGGTCATNGGACTNTTCGGTTTCCGTGGTGACCTTACCCGCAAGCCGCCGATTGAGGTNTTTGCGGACATGGANCGTCAACCCCGNCTGCGGCCGAACGAGCCCAACAGTTTCCTGCCCGGCGGCTCCAGTTCACTTCCGCATCCCGAGGGTACTATTGCTCGTGAGGAACCTCTGCTGGNNGACGGCGAGAAGGTCTACTCGTTCCAAAAGGGACACCCTGTGAACTCCGGTCGCTTGGTCGGCACGACGAATCATGTGGAGACCGTTCCCATCCCTGTGACGCGCGCTCTGGTGGAGCGAGGTCGTGAGCGTTTTAACATCAACTGCGCTGCCTGCCACGGCGAGTTGGCAGACGGGCAGGGCACGGTCGAGATCGGCGCCATCAGTTTGCACGGCGCCAATGTCATCAAGATGACNGATGGCCAGATTTACCGCACCATTGCGTGGGGCAGCAAGGAAGGCACCGGCACGATGAAGGGTTACGCGGAGAAGTTAAATGTGGAGGACCGCTGGGCGGTGGTCGCTTATGTGCGCGCGCTGCAGTTCAGCCGTCTGGCGCGCAAAGAGGAACTGCCCACAGAGGCCCGGGAGGCCTTGGAGGAATAATGAGCAGCGACACCACAACCATGGAAGCGCAAGCGGAAGCCCAGCCCACGCCTTGGCGGCAGCTGCCCGCGTTGGCCATCGCGTTGGGACTGGTGGGCTGCATCGTCGGCTTTGTCGCGGAGGGCTCCAAGCAGTTTGCCCACTCATACCTCGTGGCGTTTATGTTCTTCCTGAGCATCTGCCTTGGCGGGTTCTTCATGGTGTTGATTCATCACCTGTTTGATGCCTGGTGGTCGGTGCCGATCCGCCGTTACTCCGAGCACCTCGCCTGTCTGTTGCCATGGATGTCGATTTTCTTCCTGCCCATCGGACTGTTGGCGCCGGAGCTTTACCCATGGATGTCCATGAAGCCGGGCGAAAGCCACGCGCTGGACGTGAAAGCGGTGCTGTTCAACTCGTCCACGTGGTACGTGAGCAGTGCTGTCCTCTTTGGAATTTGGGCGCTGTGGACTCACAAGCTGCGCGCGTGGTCGCTGGAGCAGGATGAAGACGGCGCGGCGCATTGCACCATCTACATGCGGCGCTGGGCTTGTTCTGGGATCTTCGTGTTCGCCTTCACGTTGACGGCGGCGGCGATCTTCTGGATGAAATCGCAGGAACACCAGTGGTTCAGCACGATGTATGGCGTGTACTACTTTGCTGGCAGCGTGTGGGTGACGCTCGGCACCAGCTACGCCATCGCGCTGGCGATGAAACGCACTGGGACCATCCCGGTGATCGCCCGCGAGCAGTTCCACTGCATCGCCCAGTGGCTGTTTGCGTTCACAGTGTTTTATGCCTACATCACCTTCAGCCAGTATTTCCTGCAATGGAACGCCGCGATGCCGGAAGAGACCTTTTGGTATGTAAAGCGCGAGCAGGGCACTTGGGCTTACGTGGGGTGGGTGATCATCCTTGGCCATTTCCTCGTGCCGTTCCTCACCATGTTGCGGATCGACGCCAAGCTGAGCCTGTGTGTGATGATTCCCGTCATCGCTTGGGTTTGGCTGATGCACTTTATTGACATGCAGTACAACGTCATGCCGCTGATCCACGCCGATGGCCCGTCGATAGCCCTTTCCGATGGCGCGGCGATGTTATTCATTGGTGGCTGCCTTGCGTGGCTGTTCCTGCGTATGGTGAACAAGCACCCGGCCTTCCCGCAGAAGGATCCGCGTATGCACGAGGTGTTAAAAAATCAGGCCCATTCATGAGCGACGAGAATATCAACGAGCCCGAGGCGCAAGGCTGGCAAACCTACGAGGTGGCCACTGGCGCCGCGGTCTGCCTGCTGTTGATCTGGGGGCTGGGCTCCAGCCTCTCGTCTGTGCGGCACGAGGCGATAAACGCTGGCAAGGGCAAGGAGCGGCAGGAAAAACTCCAGAAGCTGCGCGAGGCCGTGTCGGAGGAATCTTCCACACATGGCGTGGTCGATGCGAAGAATGGGCTGTATCGTATCCCGCTGGCCGAGGCGATGACCAAGGCAGCCGACGCGATGCGTGAGGACCCTGCGGCTTTCCGCAAGGATTTATTGGACAGGCTGCCCGCCGAGGAAGAAGCAGGTGGCGATGATACTGAGTAAATGAGCCAGACGGAAAACAATCCAGCCGCGGCGCCCGAGGCGATTGATGCTTCCTGCCGTATTCCTGGCCTGCTGTTGATCGGCAGTGCGCTGGCGTGGCTTGTTGCGGCCTTGGGGATTGGATTCCTGTCCACAATGAATTTCCACGCGCCCACTTTGCTGGCGGATTGCCCGTGGTTTACCTACGGCCACCTCGTGTCAGCTTCTGACGCGGCGTTCCTCTTCGGGTTTGGCGGTAACGCAGCCCTCGGCGTCACCCTGTGGATGCTCAGCCGGCTGCGTGGCGCGGAACTGCGCTGGCCGGCATCCGCAACGCTTGGCGCGGCGTTATGGAACGTTGGTGTCACAGCGGGCGTCATTGGTGCATTCCGCGGGGATGCAACCGGCTATGAAGGCATCGATATTCCCGTTTATGCCATTCGCATTCTCGTGCTGGGCGGTGGCATCATGGCGCTCAGTGGAGTGCTTACCTATTTCGCACGACGACAGGTGCAATTGTATGTCTCCTCGTGGTACCTCATTGCCGGTTTGATCGTGCTGCCTTGGGTGTTGCTGACAGTTTACCTTGCGCTAGGCGTCGAGCCTTTGCGCGGCGTGGCCCAAGCGACCACCCAGTGGTGGGCAGTGGCCAGCCTCAATCAGGTGTGGCTCGGTTCCGTGGGACTGGCGGCTCTGTTTTATTTTGTTCCCAAGATCATTGATGCCCCCTTGTACAGCCGCCAGCTGGCCGGCTTCGGCTTCTGGGCATTGCTGTTTATCGGCGGTTGGACTGGTCTGCACGCAGGCGCCCCGGTGCCGGTGTGGATGGTTAAGGTCGGCCACTTCGCCGGCGTCATGTTCATCTTCCCGTTGTTCGCCGTGTTCTGGAACATCCATCGTACGATTTGTGGACGGTCGTTTTCCACCTCGCGGGACACCTCGCTCGCATTCCTCGGCGTGGCATACTTCAGCTACCTCGCCTCCGGCGTGTTGCTGGTGCTGTTGCCCTATTTGAACGCGACGACTCATTTCACCCTGTTTAACGATGGCCATGAGCGTTTGTTCCAATTCGGCTTCTTCGCCATGGCGATGCTGGGCGCGGTTTATTACATCGTGCCACG
>PBPF01000014.1 GCA_002724615.1 Verrucomicrobiales bacterium
AACCTCATCACCAAGGGTGGCAACTACGGCTGGCGCGTCCGCGAGGGCCTGCACGAGTCGCCCAAGAAAAAAGGCGGTCTGCTGGACACCGCCCACAAAAACCCCGAGATGTTCATCGACCCCGTGATCGAGTACCCGCACCTCCCNCCCCACGCCGCCAAGTCGCCCTTCAANAAGCACAGCCACGGCCTGAGCATCACCGGCGGCTACGTCTACCGCGGCAAGAAAATCCCCGCCCTCCAAGGCGCCTACATCTACGGCGACTACCGCACCGGCACCGTCTGGGCCGCCAAGTACGACGGCAAGAAAGTGACCGACTACGGCCAGGTGATCGCCCCCAACCCCATCCGGCTGATTGCCAGCTTTGGCGAGGACTTGGCGGGCGAGCAATACCTCCTCGGNTTNGANAACAAAATCTACCGGCTCGAGGCTAAGTAACCGATGGGGCAAACACATTCAAGCCGGGCATTCGCCCGGCTTTTTTTTGTGCGGGCTAGTTATNAAACAACCAACCAAACACCATAAAGCATTGCAGCAGNGATCATNCCGGCGGCGGTGTCGTCCAAAGTAATACCCCAGCCGGCAGGGAGAGTTTGGAGTCGCTTAATGGGGGGNGGTTTGCAGATGTCGAACACGCGAAAGAGAACGAAGCCAGTAAGGATCCAGAACCAAGCACCTTGGTTTCCGAGCAGGTGTTGGAGGCTGGGGTTCGGGTGGACGGCGATTAAGGGGGCGTAGCAGATGGGCACGGCTGTGATTTCGTCGAGGACGACCTCTGGCGGGTCGGTTTTGCCGATGAGTTTCTCGGCGCGACCGCAGATCCAAATAGAGAGAGCCAGACCAATTACTGTGCCGCCGAGGTACAGCCAAAAGTTTTGCGGGACAAGCAGGAGGGCGGTCCAAACGAGGCCACCGAGTGAGCCCCAAGTGCCAGGTGCCTTGGGAAGTTGACCGAGGCCAAAGCCGCGGGCAAGTTGGAGGGTGAGGGTGTCTTCCCATGTGGATTGCTCGGTGCCCTCGAGAAGGATGTCCTGCCAATGACGCCGGCTTATCCAGAAGTGCCAAAGAAGGAAAGCGGCAATGAAGAGGATGGTGGCGAATTCCCAAATGCCGAAAGGGGCCTGCATCGTTTCACATGTCCTTCAGGTAAATGTCGCGGTTGCGCCAGAGGTAATTGAATCCGGAAAGAACGGTGAGAAGGACGGCGGCCCAAGTGATGAACTGGGTGAACCAGATGGACCAGGGGATGCCAGCGATGGTGGGATTGAAAACTTCGGCGGCCCAACCGCCCCAGTTGTGGTGGCTAATGCAAACNAGGATGGAGATGACGGCGATAACTTGGGTATTGGTCTTGCTTTTGCCGAACTTGTCGGCGGGAAGGACGATATTTTTGTTTGCGGCCANAAGACGCAGACCAGTGATGGCNAGTTCGCGGGCAACGATAAGGATAACCATCCAAGCGGGGATAAGAAAATCCTGCCCGGGCACTTGCANCCAGCGGGGGATGCCCTGGATAGCGGGTAGCAGGTCGATGTGAGGATTAGTTTTCGCGCTCATGCCAACGAGGACGATGAAACCGGCGCAGACCATAACCTTGTCGGCGAGGGGGTCCATAAGGACACCGAAGTCGGTCTTGAGGTTGCGACGGCGGGCAATGATACCATCCGCGATGTCAGTAAGGCCGCCAATGAAGAACAGGAGGCAGGCGGTGGTGGTGGACCATTTCCAGTCGATCAGCAGGACGACAACAAAGGCAGCGGTGATAAGNAACCGCGAGGTGGTAAGCTTGTTGGGGAGATTCATCGGGGCCGCGCGCAGGGCATGCCGGCCGGGCGGTCAGGGACCGACCTTGAGGTGGTCGTAATCGACAGGGGCGGTGGTTTGGTCGATGAGACCGCTACCGAGTTGTGGGGAGTCCTGNGAAGNGCCTTGGCGTTCCCAAGCCTGAACGCCAAAGTAGGTGCCGGCAACTAGGGCAAGGAAAACGAGAACAGGCAGGGCGATCTTCCAGTTGATGCGGGAAAAGATGAGCAGGACAGAGTCGATGGGGCCACTACGGCGGCAGGTAGAATCGCCAACCTCGGCAGCCTCGTCATCTTCGCCTCGCTCGTTATCCATTTGCCGGACAAGGTCGGTGGCAGGCAGTTTTAATAGCTGCGCATAGGTGCGGAGGAACCCCCGGGCGTAAACGGGTGCGGCAAAGGTATCCCACTGGCCTTCCTCCATGGCGATCACCTGATCGGTCATGAGGTTGGTTTGCTCGACGATGTCCGCGTGCGTCAGCTCTTGTGCCTCGCGCGCGGCTCGTAGTTGCTCGGCCACACTTGCCACGCCGCCAGCGTAGCCAGCAGGAATGGGGGCGGGAACGAAAAGTTATCCCAAGTAATCTGTGAAAAGGCTGTGAGGTTTGCGCTGGTGTTCGACGCGGAAGTGTGGCTTATGGGCGGCTTTTGTGGCAAAATGGCGACAATGAGCAGCACGTTGACATGCCTTGGGACAGGTGATGGCCACCCCAGCGCAAGCCGGAGCCACTCGGCATTCTTNTACCGCATCGGCCAGGCGTCAGTACTGCTGGACTGCGGTGAACCAGTGATGCGCTCGCTGCTGGCGCAGGGAGTGGAGGTCGATGACATCGACCGTGTTTTTTTGTCACACCTGCACAGTGATCACGTGGGCGGGTTCTTTATGTTCATGCAAGGATGCTGGCTGCGTCAACGGCANCGCGANCTGCCAGTACATCTGCCGGCGGANGGGGAAAAGCCCATCCGGGANATGCTGCNGGCGGCCTACATTTTCCCGGGACTNCTGTCCTTTNAAACAGAGTGGAAAGCATGGTGCGACGGCGAGGTGGTGTCGTGGAACGGGCTGACCGCCACACCACACAAAACGACGCATCTTGAGGGGTTGCGGGAGACGTTCCAGCCAAAACACCCGGGGCAAGCATTCGAGGCATTTGCGTTCCTGCTGGAAGGCGGCGGCGTACGCGTGGGGCACAGCGCGGACATCGGCGCGATCACTGACCTCGACCCGCTGGTGGAACAGCCGCTGGATCTGTTGTTGTGCGAGCTGGCGCACGTAGAACCGGCGGACTTGTTCGAGTACCTCGCGGGCCGATCCATTAAACAGGTGGTCTTCACGCACCTCTCGCAAAATTATTGGGAGGACGAGCAGAGCCTGCGGGCACTGGCGGCAGACCGCTTGGGGGGCATCCCGTTTGAGCTTGCGGCGGATGGCCAGCAGTTTTCCTTTTAACGATCTTTCGCGGCCTGCAGCATAATCAGGCCCTTCTTGTGGCGCTCGTTGTCAGCGCGAATGCGGTCGCCCATCGTGCGACCAATCGCCAGCAGGAACGGCGCAGCCACCTCCGGCATGGTCTCCACAAACTCGTGAAAGCGATCTGTGCGAATGATCAGGAGTGTGCTGGTCTCGTTGGCCACCACATCGGCGGAGCGTGGCCCTTCATCGAACAGCGAGATCTCACCAAAAAATTCGCCCACGCCCAGCGTTGCCAGCACGGATTCCCTCCCGGAGATCAACTGTCGGACGCGCAATCTACCCGCAAGCACAAGGTACATCGCATCGCCGGGATCACCTTGAGTCACCACAATGTCCTGCCGTTCCACCTTCGCAATCTCCATGAACTGCACAAAACGTCCGAGCTGCTGCTCGTTCATCGAGTCCAGTGCCTTTACCTTGCGCAGGGCGTTCAAGGGTAGGTCGACCACCAAAGGGCCAGTGTCGGCAAATTCCTCATCCAGACTTCCAGCGGCATCCGCAAGGGCTGCCTTCAATTCCGAAAGATCGGCGGCTTTGGTCCATTGCTTGGTGTCCATCGGGTAGAGCCACATGCCACCCAGAATGCGCTGGTCGGCCACCCACTCCAGCACGGTCTGCAGCGACACCGGCCCGTAGACGACATCGTCCACGGCCCAGACCTTGTACTCGCGATTGTCCACCTCCACGCTCATGCCTGCAAAGTAATCCCGTACCACCAACCCCGAAAAGGCAAAACTTGTTTCCTCCGGTTATCGGAGGCCGGGTACATTCGATTTCTGAAAACTACTCTCCATCCCCGGCGCTGGCGTCGAGGTCAATAAGGATATCCCGTGGCTCAGCACCCTTGCTGGGCCCGACGATGCCGCGCTGCTCCAGCTCGTCCATGATGCGCGCGGCGCGCGTGTAGCCAAGCCGCAGGCGACGCTGCATCAGGCTTACACTCGCCTTGTTCTCCTGCCGAATCACCTCGATGCACGATTGGATCAAATCCTCGTCCTCCCCACTGGCACCCTGCTCGAAATTAGAAACTGGCTTGTTAAGCTGCTCGTGGATTTCCATCTCATAAGCGGGTGAACCCTGTGCGGCGATGAAGCTGACAATGTCCTGAATCTCCTTGTCGTCCACGTAAGCTCCCTGCGCACGCGTCGGGCGCGCGGCACTGGGCTTCAAGTAAAGCATGTCGCCCTTGCCCAGCAACTTCTCCGCGCCCATCTCGTCGAGAATCGTACGGCTGTCGATCTTGGATGCCGTCTGGAATGCAATCCGCGCGGGGATGTTCGCCTTGATGACACCTGTAATCACGTCGACGCTTGGCCGCTGTGTGGCCACGATGCAGTGGATGCCGGCGGCGCGGGCCATCTGCGTGATGCGCGCAATGGCGCTCTCCACATCGGCGGGCGCGGAGAGCATCAAGTCAGCCAGCTCGTCGATCACCACGACGATGTAGCTGAGCTTCTCGGGTATATCTAAATCATCCTCACGCGGCACGACAATCTCCTCATCAATCTCCACCGCAAACCCGTCGGAATTAGCTTCCACTTTATCGCTCGAACCAAACAGCGGCAGTTCCGGCTCCGCCTCCGGCATCGGCTTGTCCGGTGAACGTTTGTTGAAGCCCTGAATATTCTTCACNCCCACCTTCGCAAAAATCTTGTANCGNTTCTCCATCTCCTGCACCACCCAACGCAGCGCGAGGATCACCTTCTTCGGGTCCGTCACNACAGGCACCACNAGATGCGGCAGGCTATTGTACATCTGCAACTCGACAACCTTCGGGTCGATCATTACGAACCGCAGTTGATCCGGTGAAAATCGGTACAGCAGCGACGCCACAATACTGTTTACGCAAACACTCTTGCCCGCACCCGTCGCACCCGCCACCAACAAGTGTGGCATCTCGGCCAAATCCGCGATAATTGGCTTCCCATAAACATCCTTGCCCAGTGCCACCGGTACCCGCCCCTTGGTCTTGCGCCAGCGATCGCTGTCCAGCAGGTCGCGCAGGGTCACCAGACTCTTGTTGCGGTTNGGCACCTCCACACCCACTGAGCTTTTCCCCGGCACCGGCGCTAGGATGTTAATGCGCTCCGCCCGCAGCGCGGCGGTTAGGTTGTTGGTTAGCGCGGTAATCTTCTCCAGCTTCACTCCCGGCGAGGGATGCAACTCGTAACGCGTGATCGTCGGCCCCTTGGTGATATCGCCCAAAGCCACCTCAATGCCGAACTGTGCCAACGTCTGCTGCATCAACTTCGCGTTGGCTAGCAGATCCTCCTTCGATTCCGACGGCTGCTCCACCGGCTCGGGCACCTGCAGAAAANCCTTCGTTGGCAGCTCGTACTTCTCAATCACCGGCGCCTTGGCCACTGCCGTGGGTTTGGCCTTCTTGACCGCGGGCTTCGCTTTCACCGCTGTACCTCCGCCCGTGCCGCCTAAAATCTCCTCCTTGGTCGCCTTGCCCTTCACCGGNTCCACCGGCNCCTNAGNCTCCTCCACTTCCCCTTGAGTCTCGTCATCGTCCGGCTCAATCCACTTCGTCTCGTCCAGCGGATCCGTCTCATTCGAGGTCGCCGTGAAAATTTCCACGCGCTGATCCACTCCCTCCAGTTCAAACTCGCCCAGCAACGCCAAGTTGATCTCCGGATGGCTCGCCGTGTCCTGCTGGATTTTCTCNGACACCGCAATGCCACCCACCGGTGAGAATGGCTCAATGCGCTTGGCAATGTTCACTCCGTCCCCATACACATCACCATCCTCCAGCACTACATCGCCCTGGTGAATACCAATTCGCAGGTTCAGATGCTCCACTGCGCGCGCCGCTTCCTGGATGCGTATCGCGCACCGCACTGCGTTCAAGGAACTGGGGAAACTCANCAACAGNCCGTCNCCCAGTTCCTTCAGCCACTCCCCCTCAAACTCATCCACGATCGGCCTCAAAATCTTCCGCTGCCGCTTGATCAGCTTCACCGCCTCCTTCTCGTCCCGATTCGCCAACCGCGTGTACCCCGCAATGTCCGTGAAAACAATCGCCGCCAACTTCCGTGATGGCCCCTCACCTTTCGAGNCNTCTTTCGCCGCGTCCTGCCCGCTCAAATCCCTCACCTCCGGCTCAGGCACAGGCTGCAGGTCAGCCCCCAAGCTCGGCTCCAGCGGCTCGGTTGCCCCCTCCTTCTGCATCTCCTTCTGCAGTTGCTCGTACTGTTTCTGNAACTCCTTCGCCCGATCCGACAACTCCTGCTCCTCGTCATCAATCCCCGACACCGACGTCCGTTTCGCCTCCCGACGCGCCCGCAGCCACTCCCGCAACCACTCCGTCAGCCGGAAATTTGTGATGTACAAAAAGCTGATACAATAAATCGCCACCAAGATAATTGTCGCCCCCACCGTCCCCACGTAACCAAACACATACTGCTCCAGCANTGCCCCCGCGAATCCGCCCGGATCTGTCGCCCCCAGCCGCAGTGTCAACGTCTTCAACATCCCGTCGTACAAACTGAAACCGCCCGCGCAACACAACAACAGTACCACCGCCCACGGCCAGCGCCGCACTACTCCGTGCAGACGTTGGAAAAGGGACGCCACCGAAAACAAAAGCAACAATGGCGGTAACAAGTACGCCGCCGCACCCACCGCCAGAAAACACCCCTGCGCCACCCATGCACCTGCCCCTCCGACCAGGTTTTGCCGCGGGTCATTGACCTCAGTTCCGTTNAAAGCGAGGTCATGCTTGTCGAATGAGAACAACGCCAGCAACAAGAGCACCGCCAGGCAAAACAACCCAATGCCGGTGATCTCGTTATACCCCTCCTTGTGGGATTCCTCCGTCGCCTCCTTGCGCGCCATCCGCCAGCAGTAGAGCAAAAGAACCCTGCCAAGACAATTCAAAACTCCCGCAATTCGCTAAACTCAAACGCCCAATCACTAAAATTGCGCCTATCTAAATGACTAGAGCGAGAACACCCAACAAGCCCATCAATATCACATGAAACTAAATCCCTCCAATCTCTCGTGCAAAACACGACCGTATGCAAAGCTCCCATTAAAAGACGTCACCATCACTACTCAGGAGTAACTCAGGCTGCAGCGTTGGCTTCCGGTGAAGACTGCGCTTCTGGAGCTTCAAATAGACACCAATAGAACAGTTGTTCATCGAAGCTTGATGGGGGTGTGGTTGTGGGGAATGGTTGGGGCATGGCGGCAGGGTCCAGCAAGCTAGTGGAGGCGGGGTTGTTGGCGTTGGATCGTGAAGGGCGGGTGGTATCGGCAAACCCGGCGGGTTGTGAATTGCTGGGGATTGAGTCGGGGAAGGCAGCTGGTGCGCGGCTGAAGGACCTGGTGGAGGGGCTGGATTTTCCGGAGGAGGATGTCGCAACGCATTTATCACTGGTGCATGTGCGCGGAAAAAAGAAGGGGGAATCTCGACGGGTGTCCTGCACCTTGACCTCGGCGGTGGTGGGGAAGCAGCGTGTCTGGCTGGTTGCTTTGCAGGACTTGTCGGGCTTGATGAAGCGTGAAGGGGAGTTGATCGAGATAGCAGATCTGGCAGTAAAGCGTTTGGGGCAGGAGTTGCACGATAGCGTATGCCAGCAGTTGGCGGGCGCGGACTTGGTCTGCCAAGCGCTGTTGAAAAAACTGGATGGGAACAAGGATGCGACTGCACTAGCGGGGCAAGTGCGTGAGATGGTGAAAGCCGGACTGACGCAGGCACGGGCAATATCTCATGGGAGTGCCATTAGCGAGGACCGAACACTGGCGGACAACCTGAAGCAACTAGTGCGGTCAATGATGACGGGTTTCCCCGGCGGATGCCAAATGCTTGTGCATTATGTGCATGAGGATTTGCCGCAGGCCTTTAAGACGCACGTATGCAGGATCGCGCAGGAGGCATTGCACAACGCATCGCGTCACGGGCAGGCGGAGCGTGCGACGGTGAGATTGTTCGGTTCGGCAGACAAGATGGCGCTTGAAGTGGAGGATGACGGTGCGGGAATGGACGCACGAACACTACGTCGTGGCGGGCTGGGAATTAACAGTATGCGTGAGCGGGCGGGATTGCTGGGAGGCGAGCTGGCGATGGAGTCGACGCCCAAGAAAGGGACCACGATCCACTTGATGGTGCCTTTGGCAGCGCCACCGAAAGGGCGCGAAGTGAAAGCCAAGGGGACGAAGATTCACTTGGTTATCCCACCGCAGAATTCGCGTTGAAAGTTGGCGAGGTTCGCCGGAGAATGACCCAGCCATGCCTCCCAAACAGACAGCCGTAACACGCCGAATTTTCCTGGTGGATGACCACCCGGCATTTCGCGCGGGCATGAAGGCAATCTTGAGGCTGGAGGAGGGCTGGGCGGTCTGCGGAGAAGCAGGCAATGCACGGGAGGCACTGACGGCAATCGAGAAACTGGAGCCGGACCTGGTCTTGACGGATTTATCGATGCCGGGACGCAGCGGACTCGAGCTGGTCAAGGATTTGAAGTCGGTGGCACCAAATGTGCGCGTACTGGTAATGTCCATGCACGAGGACACGGTGTATGCACTGCGAGTGTTGCAAGCCGGCGGACATGGTTATCTGAACAAGGAAACAGCGGCGGATCAGGTAGTGGATGCAATCCGGCGAATCTTCGACGGCCAGATGATGTTTAAGCCTGAGCAACTTGCACAGCGACCGGCCAATCTGCCGAACCGGGAAGCCTCCGGTGTGGTTGAGGGGGTAGAATTCTTAACGGACCGCGAACTTGAGGTATTCGAACTGCTGGGTCACGGCAAGAGCACAAAAGAGGTGGCTGCTGAGCTTGGCATGAGCGGCCGCACCGCAGAGGTACACCGGGCGAACATCAAGAAAAAGCTGGGCTTCAATACCGCAGCCGAACTAACCCACGCGGCATATCAGTGGGTTTATCAGGGTGACCCGGGGGCGTAGACTGGCCTTGACCTAAGCAATTCAACCATTCGTATTAGGGGATTCCCTTAGTCCGGATTTTTTGCCGGAGGCAGAATATTCGAGGATATTGACGCCGGTTGCGAATGGCTGGGCAAACTCCAAGAGCTTCCAAATAAACCGACGTTCCGCGTTGCCGTGCGCGGCTGTCTGCTTACGAAAGTGCCAAACCGATGATGACAATGAATAAAGTCCGCAAGTCCGCCAAATGCCGCCAAGTGGCCGGCCTAAAAATCCGCATGCAGCAGGAATGCGGAGATTTCCAAGTTTCCGCCGCCGACATCACTCGCAAAAGAATTTTTGTGGTCGATGACCACCCAGCGTTCCGACTGGGACTAACAGCGATCCTTGGCACTGAGTTTGATCTGGAGATTTGCGGTGAGGCTTCCTGCGCTGAAGAGGCATTGATGGCCATCGCGGACGCCAAGCCAGACATGATTTTGACGGACATTTCGATGCCGAACGTTTCAGGGCTGGAATTGATCCGGATGGTGCGTGAGCTTGTGCCAGAAGCAAAAGTGCTGGCCATGTCCGTGCACGAGGACTCCGTTTATGCCCTGCCTGTCCGGCAGGCGGGCGGGCATGGCTACCTAAACAAGGAACTTCCGGCGGACCGTATCGTCGAGGCTATCCGTCATGTGCTTGATGGCGGGCTGGTGTTCAAGCAGCGGAATGTTGTGGAAGAACGTCGCCANGGCCTCCCGCAACGCGAAGCATCGGGCACGGTGGCAGGAATTGAGTTTCTCACAGCGCGTGAGCTGGAAGTATTTGAGTTGCTCGGAGATGGCAGTCGTACCCGCGAGGTGGCAGAGGAATTAGGAATGAGTGTCAAGACAGCCGAAGTCCACCGCTCTAGCATCCGCCGCAAACTGGATTTCAGCAGCAGCGCCGAAATGCTACACGCTGCGTACCGCTGGGTACACGAGCGGAATTAATAACCGCCACCCCCCCCGCAGCCCGTTTAACATACGACAGTCCCTCGGAACCACGGAAGGGGCATTCCCGTCCCCATGGGTTCAGCAAGGCGGCTCTCTTTTCCCCGCACCAATCTTCGCACGCTTGCAGAGTTACCCAAGGGAACAGGCACACCCTCAATAGGGGATTCCCTTAGGCGCTTCACTTTGCGAAACAGCCCCGTCCGTGAAACATTGACTGCGGGTTAGCAAAAGTCTGGCAGGGCAAAAACTCTCAACCCATGAGCTGCACACCGCAGTTCGTCTGCCTTCCGGACCAACACGAACCCTCCTTGGCAATGAGTGAACTGGGCATCAATGGCGCACATTCGCATCTGCAGGCTATGCAGGTGCGGCAGATTCGCACTGCCCCGCGCGCCCCCATCCAGCCCCAAACACAGGCTGCCCCTCGGCCAGCCGCGGAGCTGGGAAAGAAGGTAGCCTGGGGCCAGACCATCGCTCACGCCGCGTCTGCCCGCCCGACGGATGGCCAAGTCACCGGTGCTTTCAACAAAATGTCCGCCAGCCTGTCGCGCGAGCTGCAATCCACCGGCAGTAACAACGCGGCCGCCTTCGGCCACATCGGGGCATTGCAAACGGCATACCAGTATGCGCTCAGTGCTTCCCAGTCGCTGCAATCCAGCGCCACGTTGCGCCCCCTAGACTGAACTCCACAGATTAGGCAGCTCCCTCAGTCGGGATAAGCGTAACCCTTACCNTCAAAAATTCGCCAAACCCGGGCGGAGCCTCAATGATCAACCCGTGCTGACGGACAAACCATCAACGGAGTCCCAGACGAAACCGAAATCAGACATGAATGTAAGAACTGAAACCAACAAGCCAATCATCGTTCTCAACTGGATGCTCTGGGCNGCGGGCCTAGCTGCTTTCATCAACGTGCTGTGGTTTTTTGCCGCNGCTTTTTTGAATCTCTAAGAANGGGTTTTAAGCCAACCAAGAAATAAATATGCCAATTGAGAATCTACTCATCAGTTTCGGTTTCATGGCGCTGAACGTGTTCATCGTTTCGCTGATCCTTGAAAATTGGCAACTACGCAAACTCCACAGCCAAGGGAAATCCACCCAACCAAATTGGCNAGGCCATTACCGTTGCTCCGTGCAATTAAACCTCAAACCTCAAACGGAATACCAAACATATGCAAAACAACAATCCCGCCAACCCTGCTGAAGCCATTCCCCGTTCATTCCAAATTGTGCTGCTAATTGCCAGTGCTATTTGCATAGTCAGTGTCATCACATTTCTGCAAACCCTCTTTAACGTGATCCGTTTCGCTCATTGATATCACCTCGAGGTGCACATCATGGCTTGAAACTTTGCGAACGGTGGCTAACTTGCCCGTGTGAAGCCGATCNTGATTCTCTGCAGCCTCTTTCTGTTCTTTCAGCCAATATTATCCGCCGCGGACGCATTACCTGCGGTCAAGGTTTCCAACGTTCGCCGGGTATTTGACAACGGTGAACACAACGCGTTCACCGACCTTATCCGTTACAACGGCCGCTTTTACCTCGCGTTCCGCAGTTGTCCTGAGGGACACGGAGTAAGCCCCACTGCATCCATCATTGTGATGGAAAGCAGTGACACGGGCAAAACNTGGCGGCAAGTCACGCGCTTTTCAGTGCCGTTGCGGGACACGCGCGACCCGCACTTTCTCATCTTCAAAAAGAAACTCTTCGTGATCACTGGCACGTGGTACTGCGGCCCCACCAAGCCGAAGACTCTGGAAATGAACGAGCACTTAGGCTACGCCGTTTGGTCGACCGACGGCCGCAAGTGGTCAAAGCCTCGACTGCTGGAAGGCACCTACGGCCATTACTGTTGGCGCGCCGCTGCATTCGACGGCAAGGCCTACCTGTGTGCGCGACGCAAGAAGGACTTCGCGCGCTCGCCCGGCAAGGCGGAACCGGAGTTCGTGGAGTCCGCCATGTTAGAGAGCGAAGACGGACTCGTCTGGCGCAAACGGGCGCTTTTTCAGGAAGTGGACGGAGACGAGACGGCATTCCTGTTCGAGCCCGACGGCACTATTGTAGGCGTGGGTCGGCGTGGTCGCGGCCTGAACGCGCAACTGCTCAAGTCACGCCCGCCCTACACCCAGTGGAAGCGCACCGACATAGGCCGCTACATCGGTGGCCCACTCATTGTGAAGTGGGGCGCACGCTACGTGGTGGCTGGCCGCCGAGTCATTGGCCCCGCGCGTACTCATTTCTGCTGGCTGCGCGACGATGGCAAGCTCACTGAGTTCGCCGTCCTCCCCAGCGGCGGCGACACCTCCTACCCCGGCTTCATCGAACTGACTCCCGCCAAAGCATTAATCTCGTGGTATTCCTCCCATGAGAAAGACAAAACCGGCAAAACCCGAACCGCCATCTACCTCGCCGAATTGGAAGTGCGATAAAAAACATTGCGGACCATGAGCAGACAGGCACAATCCGCGCGTCACCCATTTGGCATAACTAAAATTATTATGAAAACGATCCAAGTTTTGACCTCCGGAATCTTCGCCCTCGGGCTGGTGCTGCCATTGGCGGCGGATGAAAAAGTAAAGCGAACCCCCTCACCCAAGGGCGCGAAAGTTTATATCGTGACGCCCAAGGATGGCAGGACCTTCAAGAAGGGCAAGGTGAAGGTGGTCTTCGGCCTCTCGGGAATGGGCATCTGCCCCGCGGGCATTACCGCGGCGGGCGGCCAACCGCTACCCAACACAGGCCACCATCACCTGTTGGTCAATGCCGCGAAGATGCCGGCACTGGATAAGCCGTTGCCCGCAGATCAGCCGAACACGGTGAAGCATTTCGGTGGCGGCCAAACGGAGGTTGTGCTTGATCTCAAGCCGGGCAAACACACGTTGCAGTTGGTATTTGCCGACCATGCGCATGTGCCGCACAACCCACCAGTGGTCTCCAAGCCAATCACGATCACGGTGAAGTAAGTTTCAAGGCTGGCTACCCAATCAAGAACCGGCGGCGGCGGCTGCCGGTTTTTTCGTAAATTGCTAGAAAAAGTTGAGCGTTGGCGGAAGTTGGCGTAGATTCTGCTATGAATCCCCTTGTCCCGCCCGTGGCGGGAAACAAGGGAATATTGTGAAAACGGCGGGGGGCATGACAAGGCCTTGCCCAAGCCGACCAGAAATCCGTGAAAACGGGCGTTTGGATCGGTGGATTCTTGGCGTTTGCCTGGCTTGGACGAGCCTGGGGATACTGCTATTGGGCACGTTGGGATGCGCTAATTTCAAGGGCAACCTGCCCTCTTTCACTTTTGGTGGAGATGCAAACAAGGAACGTCTGCTAGGCGCAGGAATGAATTCGGACGGCTTGCGGCTGACAGTTCCGGTTCTCAGCGTCAATGTCCCCTGGCCCAATATCAAGGCGACCGCCACTCGTGCCGTGCCCGCCGCCACGCTCATGTTGATGGACGACATGGGCAACCCAGTGATGCTCGACGAAAACGCCACCATGTGGTCCGCCGACCCGAACCTCGCGCTATATTTTCACGAGAGCCAAACGAATATAACTGACCCTCTCAAGCGCACACCATTTACCGGGCCCGTGGAGTTGATCCAGACCAACAACGGCGCGACCGCAAAGATTCTCCTCGCATACATCAAGGACGGCACGCTCAGTGGCCCTGCGCATATCTGGTATGACACCGGCGAACCAAAGATGGAGATCGTCTACGACGCCGGCAAGGTCACCGAGTTCAAGCAATGGGAAATGAATGGCACGATCATTGCCGAATACCCCGTGCCCACCCTACCAGAGAATAACAAGACCGAGCCGCCTCTCGTCACCGAACTGCCGCTTCTTTCCAGTCTGCGCCTGGTGCAAGGCAAGTTTCACCTGGAAAACAATGCCACGCCGTTCACCGGGCAGGCGGTTAAAAAATATCCCAACGGCGATCTGGAGAAACAAGAAAGCTTTGTCGGCGGCGTGCGCGAGGGCAACACCATCTGGTGGCACCCCAACCGTAAAGTCTGGTTCCAAGCCACCTACGTGCAGTCGTACCCCGAGGGCACCGTGCGATCCTTCCGCCCGGATGGTAAGCCTGAGTATGTTTACGTGATTCAGGGTGGCCTCCCCAGTTCAATGGTCACTTATGATCCGGATGGCAACGAGAGCGGCCGCGTGGACGGTGCCAACCCCGACGGCACGCTTATCTACTATCATCCCAACGGCAACAAGAAGTTGGAACAAACTTACTCTGGCGGATTCTTCGGCACTATGACCGAGAAATGGTTCGATGAGATGGGCCAGCCCATCGTCATCCCTGAGGACAACGGCACCTCACCGCCACCCGTCCCTCCACCGGCGCCTTGACGTGCCTCAGTAAAAAAATCCGCCACGTGTTGATTTCAAAATCCATCCGCGGCCTTAAATATTCTCCAAGGTAAACACAGGACGCATGGGCTCCTCCTCCGCCTGCAGCCAGCGAAAAACCACCCCACCCTCAGTGTGCCCGCCGGTGTCCAGCCAGTTCGAAATTCCCGGATCTCGGTGTGCTACAACGATGCGGTACGACCCATCCGGCTCCAGTGTCATCTGCGAGTGATTCAAGCACACCGACCGATTTAAATAATCGCGGCTCTCCAGCCAACGGCTCCACAACTGCGCTCCCCAGTAGCGGCAACGCGGCGCGCGCCCCGTTATCACCAGCGCCTCATTCTCTGCCAACCGGTACCACCCGCCCACGTAGCGATTGTCCGGCGTCGCAAACAAGCCCGCCAACCCTGCTGCCGAACTGTCAATCGACACCTCGTTCGGCCGCGCCACCCATTCCGCAGAAGCCAGTTCCGTCGCCTTCAACGTCCGTGCCACCGATTCACCCATCGCCCTCAGGCGCCGCACCATCCCATCTGCATCAGGCCCCGGCGGTGGCCCGGTTGTACCCAGTCGCTCGATGTTCAAGTCTGCGGGTACTTCTTCCCTCCAGTTCGCAAAATATTGTCGCGTTACCAGCGTCGTTGCCGTCGCCTCCAGCGGCAGCCAATTCGTCGCACCCGTTGGCCGCTCCGCCGACAATACCAACTCAAACGAGCCATCCTCCCCGAACTCCATCTCCGCATCCGACACATTCGCCAGTATCGCCGTCCCCTTCCCTCGCAATCCATACACACAAAATGCCAAGTACAACTCCTCCCCACGCCGTCCCCACACTCGGTACTCCCTCCCACCACGCAGTGACGCCCGGTGATAAATTGTATCCGGGCAATCCCCATAAAATTTCCGAGTCGGCGACATCACCCGCATCAACACAGGCCAATCCGCGTCTGCCTCTACGCTGAACTCCCCCATCGCCGCCAGCACTCGAGTCAGGAACCGGTATCCCTCCGCCCTCTCAACCGCCGGTCGTCCCTCTGTCAACACCTCCACCCTAGCACCCGCCGCCTCCAACTGCGCCAGCACCCCATTCCACGCTTCGTTTAACGCCTCACTCATAAGCCATACTCCCCACAATACTCCGAAAAATCCCGCCGCACTGCCGCCGCTTCCAGTCCATATTCCTCCAGCGAATACTTGTGTGTTCCATGCTTGTGCTGACGATTCTCCGCCAGCCACCTTCGCATCCCCGCCTCCATCTCGCTCGAGTATTCATACCCATGAAATTCGTAAATATCCCGCACTGTGCCCACTGGATCCCTCACTAGGTCCGCATACCGGACATCCAAGAATTGTCCTTCCCGAGTCCCTTTCCGCACCGCGCGTGCTTGTTTCAAGATATTTGCCAGCCGACGCCGCCAGTTCTCCCCCACTTCCTGTTTGTCCACTTGGTCCGTTGCTGCAGACTGCAAAATCTCGCACAAGCTGCACAGCGAAGGCAGCACCTCCGCAGGATCCCGGTGTGTCTGCACCACTCGTGCCTCCGGGAATACCTCCAGCAATCCCGCCAATCCCGCCAAGTGCCGTGGCGCTTTTAAAACCCAGTGCCTTCCCCGGCAATGCGTCCCCAACATCCGCAACTGCCGATTGAAATACTGGTAAACCCATCCGTCCCCCTCATGTTTGGCCAGCCACTCCGAGTAAGCCGGGACCCGAGCTCTCAGTTCAAAGATCAGGTCAGTGAAAGTGTGTTCAATCAGCCACAGACATTCCTCCGGTCCACGCGGTTCCAGCTTGTGCGCAGTGGCCAGACGGGGTGCCACCTTCGCAAATCCCAACGCCCACTCCTCCACATCTGCGATCCGCGAATCTTCCTTTAGAGACCGTGGCGGGGGTGCTGGGTAAAGACCCTCCCACAATCGCAACCAGCGTGCTTGTGGATCACACGCCAACAGGTTGTGCAACAACGTCGTCCCCGTCCGCGGAAACCCCAGCACAAACAGTGGCTGCGCCACTGGCGTCTCCCCCATCTCAGGAGCCTCCGCAAAAGCCTGCTCCGTTAACAGTCGGTTCGACAACAACCGCAGCACCGTCCGTCGCATAAGAAACACGCCGCGAGCATTCAGCCGTGCCTCTTCCCGCAATGACTTTAATAGCATCTCCAGCCCCTCGCGGAACTCCCCACCTCCAAAATCATCCAGCCCCACCTTCCGTGCCGCCTCCTCCAGCAGCACGCCAGCTTCCAGTCCCTCCGTTGAAACCTGCGCAGTGATGCCTCCAGTCTCCAGTCCCGCCAGCCTGCCAGTCAATCGAAACATACATTTCAAAGTGGTGCCATTTACACGGACACCATGAAGCACTGTGCTTGCCAATTCGGGTTGAATTCCCAAACTTCCCACGTGAAGTTTTGCCTGAATACAAGCACCATCAAGCCGCAGCCCTTGCTGCGGAAAATCGAGCTGGCGGCACAGGCCGGTTATGATGGCATTGAACTGTGGATCAATGACATCTACGAGCATGTCGGACGAGGAGGCGAGGTAAGTGAGGTCGAACGGGCGTTGGGCGACCATGGGTTGATTGTTCCCAGCGTGATTGCCATCCGGCAATGGGGGGACATGGACGGATGGGAATACGAACTGGTAAAGGATGAGGCGCGACGAAGGTTTGCACTGGGAGCGAGGCTTGGGGCACCGTTCATTGTAGCCACGCCACCGCTGGAGTTGGCACAGCAGGATCATCTACCGGGGCGTTATCGCGACTTGCTGGCAATCGGCCGTGAAGAAGGGATACGACCAACGTTCGAGTACATCAGTTTCTTTAAAAGCGTTTACAACCTTGCCGATGCTTGGCGCATCGTGCAGGAGGCGGATGATCCAGATTCATCCATCATCCTCGATGCCTTTCACAACTGGAACAGCAATTCCACGCTGGAGGATTTGCGCGCCATTCCCATCGAGAAAATCAGCCACTACCACATTGATGATGCCCACCCGGACAAGCCCGCCACCACCCAGAAGGACCCCGACCGCGTCATGCTGGACGAGGGCCAAATTGACCTCGCCGCCGAGGTGGCGGTGCTAAAGGAAAAGGGCTATGACCGAACAATGAGCTTGGAGTTGTTCAGTGCGGAGCTTTGGGAACAGGACCCGCTGGAGGTAATCAGGGTTGGCTTGGAGAGAATGAAGGAACTTTGGAATGGCCAATAACCAATTTTACGACCGGTGATTGGTCATTTGAAGTAGTACATCATGAATACCGCCACGGCGGCGAGGATGCCGGCCCAGAGGCGGTCGTCTTTCAGCGGGTTTCTGGCCTCGCCCTTGGCAGCGGACTGGAGCAGGCCTTTCACCAGTGAATCGATGAACATGAGGAGGGTCCAACCGGCAGCGGCCGTACCGGCGAAAACGGGGGCTAGCAGGCCGCCGAGCATCGCACCGGCCAACGCGGCGTAAACGGCCAGCGAGCCGATGACTTTCATCGCGAAGTAGCGGAATTCTCCGGGCGCAAAAAGCCCGAGACCTTCCCAGGTGAGCTTGGCCTTTTCGTTGTCAGGCTGTGTCATAAGGCTGACCCCAACGTGGGCAAGCAGCGCGATGACGGCGGCGACGAAGACGCTGTGCATGAAGTTAAGCTGGGGGCCAAAGGTGGCCTGCAGGGAGTCGCTGGCAATGTGGGGCCAAGCAATGGGCAGGCTGTAGGAGAACACCACCCCGCACAGGATGGCGGCCAGCCCGCCGGCGGCAGTAGCGCGTTTCCAGCACATGCCCAGCACAAAGGCAACCACCACGCCGGCGACGAGCTTGGACTGGTGAGTGGCGATCTGCAGAAAGAAGCTGTCCTCGGAGTTTGGGTCCATGGTGAAGATGGTCAGGACAGCCGCGGCCAAAAGAAAAATAAGAACCCACCAACGGCCGGTGGAGATAAGCTTCTTTTCCGATGCGTCAGGATTCACGTAGCGCTTGTAGACATCCATGGTCATGATGGTAGCACCGGAATTGAGCATGGAGTCGATGCTCGACAAGATGGCTCCGATTACGCCGGCGGCGATGAGCCCGACCAACCCGAAGCCTACCGGCGCGACAAGATCACCCAGCAGTTCCATGAACACGGCGTCCTGCGCAACCACCTGCGCCTTGTCGGCGTAGTAGTACCAAGCCGCAATGCCGCATCCGATGGCGAAGAACGGAATGAGCAGCTTGAAGAAGCCCGCGCTGATGATGCCCAACCGCGCCTCNGCGTCAGACCGTGCTGCCAGCGCTCGCTGCACAATAAACTGGTTGGTGCCCCAGTAGTAAAAGTGCAGCACCATCAGCCCGGTAAGTACGCCGGACCACGGCAACGCGGGGTGGTCGGCGGCGTTGTAAAGGTGCAGCTTGTCCTGGCCGGCGGCGTCCATGGCCACCATCGCGCTCCAGCCCCCTATTTCCTGAAACATGAAAAATGCCAGCACCAGCCCCGCCACGAGCATTAGCACCGACTGNATGACGTCGGTGATGATCACCGCCTTGAGNCCACCNAGGATCGTGTAAGTGCCGGTGATCAGNGCCATAACGATGATGCCGATTATATAATGGTTGGGGTTCACATCGCCGGGACTAAGCGAAGGGGTGGCCGCTCCGCCCTCGAAAACGATGGCCTTATTGTTGTCATCCTTGGCGTCGTAGCCGCTGCCGCCGTCGGTGATCTCAATGCGTGTAATGCCGCGGTCGACCACCGCGGAAAACGCCTCGGCCGGTTTGCCATTGGCCGGCGGGGCAATGGTCACTTTTGGGGGGGNCGTGTAGCCGCTGCCGCCATTGNTAATCTCGATGGCCGNCACGCGCCCTCCCTTCACCACCGCGCGCACCTCCGCGCCGCCGTTGCCACTGAGCATCACCTCGGGTGCCTTGGTGTANCCGCTCCCTGCTTCCTTGATAACAATCGCGCCCACCGGCTGTTCCGCTACCACCGCGCGCGCCTCAGCCACTCGACCCTCACGTGGCTTCGGCAGATTCACCGTGGGATCGTTTTCATAACCACGACCGGCGTTCAGGATTACCGCGCTNGTAATTGTGCCGTTGCCCGCCACCGTCCGCGCCACGGCCTTTTGCCCGGAGTCCTCCGCCAGCAGGATGTTGATCGACCGCGAGCCGATGTAAAAACCGGGCACCATCTGGATGACCACGATGATCAGCAGCATAATCACCACGTAGGCCATGCGGCACTTNTCGTTATAGCGTTTGCCNAGGTANTCGCTGAGCGTGTAGATGTTCAGCTTNCGATAGACGGGCAGGAACAGGTAGCAGAGCATCAGCAGNCCCGCGATCGCAGTGATTTCAAAGTGGCTTTGCGCAAAACCCACCGCGAAACCCACGCCCATCATGCCGACAAGATGATTAGCCGATACGTTGCTTCCGAAGATCGATCCCGCCACGCCCCACCACCGCGCATCGCGACCCGCTAGAAAATAGTCACTGCTCGATTCCTCGCGCCGACCCGCCCACAGCCCCACGGCCATGATAAGCACCAGCGATCCGAAGAAGATGAAATAGTCAACTGGGCCCAGCAATTCCGCCATCGCGCGCAAACGACACGCGACCAGCCACCGAATGGCAAGCAGAATCGGGGAATGAAAAAACTCGCGAATGCGGCACAAGCTGGTATAATCCGGAAAATGAAACGATGCTTTGCAATTCTAGCGATGGTTGCTGTGAGCCTAGTCACCGGCTGCGGCGGTGATGGCCANACCCACAAGGATGGCGACGACCACAAACACGACAAGGACAAGAAGAAGGACGGAGCTAAGCAGACCCANTCNGAGGGCACTGANCAGGTTTCCCTCAAGGTCGAAGGTATGACGTGAACGGTTGCATGCGTACCCGCGGTGCAGTCTGCACTCGCTAAAGTAGAAGGCGTCAAAGAAGTGAAGGTGGATCTGGGAAGCGGCAAAGCTTCCGTCGTGACTGACAAGGGCAAAGTTTCTGCCAAGCAACTGATTCAAGCTGTGGCCGACATTCAAGGCGGCAAATATAAGGCTACCGCCCAGTAACAGACCGGTTGAAGCCGCAGCTGTTTTGCCCGTCAAAACACCATGCGCTGGACTCCCCTCATCTGCCTCTGGCTCACAGCCGGCATGGCTCTCAATGCGGAGCCGTTGCACCGTCAGATTGACCGACATATCGCTGCCAGGGCTGGCGGACCGGTGGCGGGCTTGAGTGATGATTCGGAATTTTACCGGCGAGTGCGGCTGGACTTGGCCGGCGACATTCCCACGGCCGCGGAGGTGCGGGCGTTTCTGAAAAATCCCGCGAAGGACAAACGCACCAAGCTCATTGACCAACTGCTGGCCGGCGACGCCTTTGCCGCGCACTGGACGGATCGGCTGACGGT
>PBPF01000124.1 GCA_002724615.1 Verrucomicrobiales bacterium
CGGGCAGTTTCTTGGCGCCAAAGAAGATCAAGCAGATCACCAAAATTAGGATGATCTCCCACATTCCCAAGAAGGCCAACATCAAATATTCCATATTTACTCCAGAAGTTGCCGGCTTATTCCCCGGGAAATCGCGCGTGTGGGGGGAGTGGTTCAATACACTCGCCACTCGCGGATACCCAAGATAAGCTGCAAGATCAGAATACGCGCTCCCGCCCGTACGTAAAGAAAAAAGCGCGGGTGATCCCGCGCCATGGAGTCAACACAAGGTTGGGTAACCCATAATTACTGTCGCGGAACCATCAACACAAACTCGCCACGACGATTCTGCGAATAGGCGTCCTGCGAACTGGAATCTACAAGTGGCACCTCCTCACCAAGGGACAAGGTCCGAATACGGTTAGGCGCAATGCCGAGCCGAATAATCTGCTCGGTAACTGCTAAGGCCCTTCGCTCGCCAAGCGACAGGTTATACTGCTCCGTGCCGCGCTCATCGCAATGCCCTTCCACCTGCAGCAGAAAATTCGGGTTCTGGATCAAGTGCCGCGCCACCTGCTCGATCTTTGGCATGTCCACAGGCCGAATAGCGGCACTGTCGTAGTCGAAATTCACCATCAGGTCGAATAACGCATTGCGGTCGGCAATGGCGTTCTCGAAGGTCGTGGGGAAATCGAAGTTCATAGGATCCTGCGGCCCGGGATTCACCACCACCGGATTCTGTGGGCCCACTGGCGTTGTGGTCGTAGGTGGCTGTGTGGGTGGCAGGGTTGTGCCTGGAGGTGGCTGTGTAGGGGTGGTTGGCCCAACCGGACCTGTTGGGTTCGGGTTTTGCACTATGGTTTTGACCCCGGGCACGGTCGTGAGTTTGGTGGGCTTCTGTCCCGTGCAACCCACGGCCCCTAGTGCCAGAGCCGCCACAGCAACTAGCGTGCTATTCAATTTCATCTTTATCATATTATCCTCCAGTTTAATCAATCAGGGATTCACCACTGGCGATGGAGCGGGCTTCACCACCACGAACTCACCGCGCCGGTTCTCCGAGTACGATTTGTCATCGCTGCCGGCCACAACCGGCTGTTCCTCGCCATAGCTAATCCAGCGAACCTGCCCCGCAGTAACTCCAAGTCGCAGAAGTTCATCGCGGATTGTCAACGCTCGCCGCTCGCCCAACGACAAATTGTATTGCTCCGTGCCGCGCTCATCGCAATGTCCCTCTACCACGATTAAATGTGTCGGCTGTGTGGCGAGATAATTTGCCACATTTTGTACCTTAACCATATCCGACGGTCGCAGCGCAGAACTGTCGTAATCGAAATGGACCGTCAACGGCGCCAAAGTCACCCGATCAATCACCGGCTGGCCACCGTTACTGTTGCCGTCGCCATTGCCGTTGTTGCCATTCCCTCCACCATTGTCGTTCCCACCGTTCCCGTTGTTTCCTCCACCATTGTTGTTGGTTCCGGAACCGCCTCCTCCCGGGGGCAACACGCCACCTCCTCCGGGACCACCGTTTGTATTACCACCGCCCCCGTTGTTGTTACCGTTACCGTTGTTGGCTAGTTCTTTGCCCTTCGGAACTTCAGTCAGGCCGACGTTACCGCTGGATTTACACCCAATCGCGACCAACGAAAAAGCCGCAACTGCCAATGCCAATGGATACAATTTCCCTCCTTGCATAATTTCTCCTTCTCCTGTTTTTTAACTCCCTGGTTTAAAACCACCCTAGTGCGCCCANGCGGCCTGCGATGCGCTACCCGCTACAGACGGAAGCAGTTTAACTCGCTTGGTTTCCACGTCAAGTAGCGCCAAGCCCCTCTTGTTCACACCACCCTGCGAATAACGCCGAGTGAAAAGCAACGTGCGACTATTCGGAGCCCAAGACGGATCCTCGCCGCGTGCCAAGATCCGTGCCTCTCCNCCATTCGCTCGCACCACGCAAATTTTAAAGCCACCACCGGGTGCCGTGAACGCAATCCATTGGCCGTCTGGTGACCATGCCGGCTCTGACGGGCGCGTGACTCCCACCGTGGGGATTTGAATCATCGGTCCGCCACGGGACGATGCGCGCACCAACATCGGNCGGCCCTTAATGCGCGTGGCAAAACAAATCCACTGACCATCCGGAGACCATGTGGGGCTGGAAACCTCCTCGCGGGTGCGCGTGATACGGATCAACTGCTGTCCTTTGGGGTCCGNGCTGGAAGTCCAGCCCGGATTGGCCACGTAAACATCCGTGCTGCCTCCACGGCTCAAGATGAACGCCAACCGACCGTCACGAGACATCGTGGCGCCCGTGTTCAGGCCGTTATAGCGNGAGACCACCTCCCGATTGCCGCTGCCCAAGTCGTGAGCCAGAATAGTCGGGTTCTCAATACCGCGGCGCGTCATGTATGATGTGTAAAAAACCTTACGGTTGCCCGGCGCCCAGGACGGCGCACCACACAAGCGATTGTCGCCTGTCAACGCCACCGGCTTGTGCCCGTCAAAATCCGAGACCATGATTTCTCGNGCGCGCTTGCCGGTCACCATCCGGTACATGATCTTTGTCTTGCCGATACCAGGAATGCCGTGCACTGCCCTCACCACGTCGTCGGATAGTGTGTGTGCCTGNAACCGCGTGCTCCCTCCGGAGTAAGTCTTGTTGAAATACGACCCCTTGTTTGCGTCTACTAGGGCCCCTATAACTGAGCCGGTGTTCTTTCCCTTGAGCACATAGCGCGCCTGCGCCTCGTCCACCAATCGAAAGCCCTGCACCTCCAGATCGAATTTCAGCACCGATGCTACCTCGCCCGTGTACCCTTGCAGCGCGATAGGCACCATCTTGGAAAAGTCGTTGGTGCCAACCACCAGCGCCGTATTGTCACCGATACCGCCGGCGGTCGGTGGCAGTTCCGCGGCTTCCACAGTCAGCAAACCCAAAAACATCCCCACACAGGCTAGCATTCCGCGCCTATTTAATTTCTCTTCTTTCATTCTGTGGCCCTTAGTGTTTATCGCTTGTCTTGAAAATTGATTGTAAACGTCTGTTGGCTTTCCCTAACACCCGGCGGGAACGGCTGACCGATGGATCTCACGGCGTTTAGGGTGGCCTGCACGGAGCTATCCAGCGCCACCATGCCTGAACGACCCACGATACGGGCGGAAATGACCCGACCAGTTTTTGAAACCGTCACGCGCACGCGAATGACCTTGCCACGATAGCTGGCCGACTTGGGTGGCAGTCCGCGATTCCACTTGGCCTGATACACGCTGGCCACAACATCCTTGTAGCGGTTGTAGGTGGATGAGTTTGCCCGAAAATTCACCTGCGTTTTGNCCGAGAGATTCTGCCGCAACTTGTCAGCCGCAGTGGTGTCAACCTTGACAGAGCGCGGCTTNGGNGTGTTCTGCGTTCGCGGCTTCGTGTTTGCCTTCTGACCACCAACCGTGCGCTCGACTACCTTTGAACTCACGTTAATCTTGCGCGGCTTGGGCTTCGGCTTCGGCTTGGAACTGGTCTTGGGTTTTGGCTTCGTGGTGTTTTTCTTTGGTCGCGGAATGGTTTTGACTGGCTCGGGTTTTCGGGGCTTTGGCTCCACACGACGCTGGGGCTCAGGCTTGCGCTGATTCTGATTCACGCGCGGCGTGGGAGGCACAGGCTGTGGCTGCACATTGCGCAGCTGCTGTTGCTGCACCGGCTGAGGCAGCGGCTGTGCCACGGGGTCAGCTTCTAGCTTGAGCGTGAGGATCGGCTCCTGCGGTTCCGGCTTGGGCGAGGTCGCAAACGCCACGCCAAACACCACCACAAGCAACAGCAAAAGGTGCATGCCCGTGGANACGATTAAGCATTTTTTACGCAAACGGCTCATTGTGTCCTCCTATTAGCGCGGTCGCGTGCGAAACGAAAACTCCGTAAGTTGGTTTCGTTGACACACATCAATCACGCTATACAAATCCTTGTTTTTCCCCTCTTCATCAGCCCGGATGTAGACGACTGTCTTTGGGTTCTGCCGGTGAGCATTCACCAGCGCCTGCTCAAGCTGCGCCAGCTTCATTGGCTGACCATCCAGCCGGAACTCGCCGGTCTTGCTGATCTCGACGGTCTTCTTGACATCCGGACGCTGCTCGTCTACTGCGCCACCCTCAGGCAATTCCATGGCCATCCCCTGCTCCAACAACGGTGTGGCGATCACGAAGATGATCAGCAACACAAACGCCAAGTCGAGCATNGGCGTGAGGTTGATNTCATTCAATGTCACCAACGAANTCTTCTGTGAGTAACGGCGCATGTATTAACTCATCTCCAGTTCCGGTTCCTCCACTCGGGTTTCATCGGGGCTNCGGACCGGCTCTGTNTCGGGCTCAGTTTCCTTGGCTNCGGNNTGCTTGGTTNCNGNTTCTTCCAGNTACTCCGCTTCGATATTGGCGGCNAATTCCTGCGCGNAATTATCAAGCTCCACGTTATGCACCCGCAGGTTGTGNACCANCCAGTTGTATCCAAACATTGACGGGATCGCCACGAGCAGCCCCGCCACGGTCGTGGCCAACGCTGCTGCTACGCCCGGCGCCACCGTGGTCAGGGTCGCGTTACCCGCCTGTGCCGCCGCGCTGAAAACCTCCATCACGCCCCAAACCGTGCCGAGCAGACCGATGAACGGCGCTCCACTCACCGCGATGGCCAGCAGGATCAAGCCACCCTCCAGTCGCACCGCCTCGCGCGCCACGACCGCCTCAATCACGCCCTTGATGTGCTCCATCGATTTCAGGGACACAAACCTCCTCCGGTCACCCGTCTCGTCCTTCAATCGCTGGTCGAGCGCGATACAACCATCTTGATAGACGTTAAACATCGGGCAACCCTCCGCCTCAACCCGCCGGTCGAACATCGCCGTCACATTGCCCTGCGCACGAAACTCACTTTCAAAGAAGTCATTGAATTTCCGAGCGCGACTCATTTGCAATGCCTTGTACGCCATCACACCCCATGCGCACATGCTAAAGAGCACGAGCACCACGATGATCACAACGCCAACGGTTGAGGCTTCCTCCCAGACAAACCGAACGGTCGGCCGGTTGG
>PBPF01000125.1 GCA_002724615.1 Verrucomicrobiales bacterium
TTGGCGAACACAGGTTCATCCATCATGCGGCTGCCAACCATTTCCTCCCTGCCGTCTCCCTCGGAACGTGGAGATTTTAGGGGTTTGCGTTTGAGTCCGCCGGTTGGTTTAAAGCGTTGGCTCTTGCGGCGTTTTGAAAATTTCTTGTCACTCATGTCAGTGTTAAATTGATCGTTGATGCAGTTGAATATTCTGCAGGAAACCGATGGCCACCAAGGAGCAGACGATCGATGTACCACCATAACTCAACAGCGGTAAAGGGACACCTGTCACTGGTACCAGTCGGATATTCATGCCAATGTTTACGAACACATGGCTAAATAAAAGTACCACCACGCCTACTGCCAGCAGACGGCCCAATCGGTCGCGCGCTTGTCCGGCCACGCGAATGCCAACCATGAGGATGATACTGTAAAAGCCAATAACTAATGCGCTGCCCACAAACCCACTTTCTTCGGCGATAACTGAGAAAATAAAGTCGTTATGGGAAACGCCTCTTGGAAGATAGCCGTGCGCGTTCTGAATGCCTTCACCCCAGCCCTTGCCGCTGATGCCGCCGGAGCCAACCGATATCATCGCTTGAGCAACGTTGTAGGAATCTCGTCGTTGCATGGCTTTGATTCGTTGAATTTCCGTACGTGTGGCATTGGGTTTGGCGTATTGCTGGGTGTAGTCGACGCCAAAATACACCATTAGTCGTCGCTTCTGATAATCCGGCAGGGAAACGGGCTTCCATGATTGGGGTACGAAGAAAACATACGCAAGCGCAAGCAGGATGAAGCCGGCTGCGCCACCCACCAGACGTTTGAGGAAACTTGCTGGGGCGCCCGCCACATAGAGCATAGCAAGGGCCGCCGGCATAATCATCAGGGAGGAGCCGAGGTCGGGTTCCAGCAGAATCAGGCCGAATGGCAGGGCGGCAAGTCCAAGCCCTTTCAAGAGGACAGGTTTATGTTGTAATTCCTCGCGCGGTCGGCTGAGGAACTGGGCCATCGCCAGCAGGAAGGCCACTTTGGCCAATTCGGAAGGCTGGAACTGGGTGATGCCCAAGTCGAACCATCGCCGCGCCCCGTAACGTTCTGCACCAATGCCGGGGATCAAAACAACGACCAGCATGGCAATGCAAATCCAGTAGAAAACAAAGGCATAGCGTGCGAGTGAATGGTAGTCGCGCAAACAAAGCACAGTGGCCGCCCCGAGGCCAATTGTATAAAAAACAACCTGCTTGAAGAACGGTTGCCTCCACAAGCTGGCCTCTGCGTAGATTTCGTTGGAGCGCGTTGCGCTGAGGACAAAGGCAATGCCGAAGAGCATCAGGCCGCCAAGAGCCAGGAGCAGGATCTTGTCGAGGCGCTGGACGTGGGGTTGTGTGGCTTCCTCCTGCATCTCAGTTGCTCGCCAAGGAGCCGGCTGGGCGATTGGCCAGTTCTGTTTCGCGTTCGAGCAGTGCCTCGTAAATCTGTTTGGCAATGGGAGCGCAAGTTTTGCCGCCGGACACACCGCTCTCGATCATTATGACAACTGCGTAACGCGGGTTTTCCGTTGGGCCATAAGATACGAACCAAGTAATCTTGTCTCGTTTGCCGCGCGATTTGACTTCTGCCGTGCCGGTTTTGCCGCCGATGTCAAAGCCTTCGATTCGTGCGCGCCGGCCAGTACCTCCTTCTTGTTGTACGTCCGTCCACATTGCGTACTGAAGTGCCTTGAGGTTTTCCGGACGTACTTGCAGGTGGCCGCGTATTTTGCCTTTGGGGATCATCGTCATCTTGCTGCTGGCGTCGGGATCAACGGGCTCAACGCGGCTGACTATCCGCGGCCAGTAAATCACCCCGCCGTTGGCTACGGCCGAGGTCATCAATGCCATCTGCAGTGGGGTTACCGAGATGCGTCCCTGCCCAATGGACAAGTTGGCGGTGTCACCGTCATACCATTTATCGCGCACGTCCCNAAGGGTTGGGAATTGGCCGGCGACTTCCTGCCGGGGCAGCAGACCGGTGCGCTGGCCAAGGAAAAACTGATCCCCCATTTTGATAATCGATTCAATTCCGCTTTCGAGTCCATAGTGAATGAAATATGTGTTGCTTGATTTTTTGAATGCTTTCGCAAAGTCGTATTCGCCGGGCGCGGCAGTGTCCTTGATACGGCGCTTCCTGCGTCCCAACTCGTAATACCCAGGGTTGTACAGGAAATCATTTGTCTTGACCACCCCTGATTCTAGGGCGGCTAGGCCTGAGATAATCTTGAAGATTGAGCCGGGCGGGTATCGTTCCTGTGTGCACCGGTAGAGCAGGGGGGTGGGCTTGGCATTTAGATAGGCCTGCCAGTTGGTTGAGGAAATGCTGGGAACAAAGTNGTTTGGATCAAAAACCGGCATGGAGGCCATCGCCAATAGGTCACCGCTATTTGGATCCATTACGATTGCNGCGCCTGCCTTGTGACCCGAATTTTTCAATGCGGAAAAAGCGGCTTCCTGAATAGCAAGATCCAACGTAAGGCAGACGTGGTGGCCTGCTTGTTGAGGTACCACCATATTGCCGGATTGGCGGTAGCCCATGTTATTTACGAGCATGGAACGGGTTCCTGGTTGCCCGCGAAGTTTGTCGTCATAAGTATCCTCAAGGCCGATTTTGCCGATTGAATCGGGAAGGCGATAGTTGTAACCGGTGGGCTCGCCTTCTTCACGAATGTCGCGACGCACATGGCCGACTAGATGGGCTGAGGCGATTGAAGCGTACTGGCGTGTGGGGTGTGCTTCCACGTCAAGGCCGGGAATTTCCGCGCTCTTTTCCATGAACCTGGCTACGTCAGCAGGGCCGAGGTTCTTGATGAGCGGCATGGGAAGCGCACGCAGGTTAAGAAAATGTGCCTGCAGTTGGTCTGGTGTGATGTGGAACGGTGCTTCAAGCTGAATTTGGCTGACAAAGTTGCTGACCACTTGATGGCGCACAAGAATCTGCAATTCACCGGTTTCCTCGCGACTCAACTTTCGTTTTGGTTTTTCCTTGCGCCATGCGGCGCGGAAATGAGGTCGCAGTTCCTCAAGATATGCGACCAAGGTGAAGGCGGGNCGNTCCTCCGCCAGNACCGCACCATGACGGTCGAGNATTTTTCCACGCACGGAGGGGATGCGTACAGTCCGNACGGACTGGTTTTTTTGGCTCTCTAAATATTGGCGAGATGAAACAATTTGCACGTACCACAGTCCGCTCATCAACACTGTCATGCCTAGGAGCATGAGTGTTCCCACAACAGTCAGTCGGTAATCCTTGCGGCGGATTTGGTCGATGATCACCATTCCTCGCTCTCCGCTAAATCGTCTTCGAAACGGTAACCATTAGCCTTTTCAGGTTCCACAAGCCATTCGCGCAGCTTGGCCATTATCGGAAAAACTGCCAGCGTGATCAGTCCGCCCCCAATGGCCGTGATGAAGAGTTGCCAAAGTGATAGCCAGCTGAGCAGTGGTTGATGTCCCAAACTTAAAAGTATGAACAGAACCGTTAATGGAAGCAGTGCACTTGCGGCGGTGCCGATGATGAACCGAGCAAACCATTTCTGGCGGGCGATATATTGCCGGTTTAACTCCACTGCAGTTCCGATTAGGAACAGTGGCAACATGGCAATCCCCGGCGGATCGGCAGANAGGGCNCTTTGCCAGAGGGAGCCCANGATNGCCAACATGGCCATGGNACCGATGTTGGCATGGAGTGCAGTGTAGACCATTAACGCGGGCAGCGGATTTGGCTGGGCTCCGANAAGTTCGCGCGCAGAGGNGCACGTGACCTGCAGAAAAACTGCAATCAACGCCACGATAAGAATGAGTGTTGTATGGATNCCACTCATGGGTCGCGCTCGGTCATAACCATCCACACCTCGGACAGNCGTGAAGAGTCTACCGCCAGCTTGACGCGCGCGGTGGTTTGTACTGACCCGGGGGATTTTTCCACTTCTAGGATGGTGCCCACGGGAATATCCGCCGGGAAAATATCGCTGAGGCCGCTGGTGACAATCTGNTGGCCGGGTACTGCAGCGGTGTCAGAGGGGAGNAAGCTGAGGTTAACTTGACTGGGATCGAAAGAGGTGAATGGGCCTGCAGTGAGGATGGCGGTCTCGCCGGTTTCCTTGACCTTTACGGAGACACGACAGGTTGGGTCTCCCAGCAGAGCCACCTGCGCATGTTTTGGCCCAGCATGGCGGACACGCCCCACGAGGCCATCCCGCACCCATACAGGTTGGTCTACAGCCACACCGTCTTCTATTCCCATGTCCACGTGAATGGTGCGCCACCAGTTGGCAGGGTCCCGTCCAACGACGCGCGCAAGTTGCATCTGCGCGGCAGGCCTATTGCGCANCTCAAGCTGAGCGCGCAATCGCACGTTCTCCAAAGCGGCACCGCGCGATTGCTGAAGTTGCATCGTGAGGACGTCGTTGGTGTGTTGAAGGATTTCGATTTGCTGCAGTAATGCTGAGCGAGGGAGGCTTGCGTCCACCACCGTGCCGCCGGTGTATTCGATGCCTTTCTTGGCGCCGAACAATGGAAGGAAAAAATGGCCCGCCACCGTCTTCACTCGGTCTGCGGTGTGCGGCGGCAGGTTGAGCAACACCACCGTCAGGACGATGATGATGCCAAACGCATATTGATAAGATCGTGCGCGCATTCCCCTTTAACACGCGAACACGCAGGGTAACGGATTGGCTCTAGTAGCTGGCGACGCGGAACAGGATGTCGATGTTCTGCAGCGTGCGTCCGGTACCTTCGGCGACAGCTATTAGCGGCTCGTCGGCAATTGTGACGGGCAGGCCGGTTTCCTTGGAGACCAGCCGGTCGATACCGCGCAGCAACGCTCCGCCGCCAGCCATCACAATGCCACGATCAACCAAATCACCAGACAGTTCTGCTGGGCATTGCTCGAGGCAACTGCGTATGGACTCAAGAATGCTTGAGAGCGGTTTTTGCAGCGCTTCACGGACCTCCTCCGAGCCAATGGTCAGCGTCTTGGGAAGGCCCTTGGCCACATCGCGTCCTTTGACCTCCATGGTCATCTCCTCGTCCAGTGGGTAGGCCGAGCCGATGCGTAGCTTGATTTCCTCTGCGGTTCGCAAACCTATGTTTAAATTATGTTCCCGTTTAAGGTGGTTGGTAATGGTGTCGTCAAACTGGTCGCCGCCGACGCGCAGGCTTATGCTCTCGACAATGCCGGCAAGGGAGATGATGGCGATTTCGCTCGTGCCACCTCCAATGTCGACGACCATGTTGGCGGCGGGCTCCTCGACGGGCAGTCCCGCTCCGATTGCTGCGGCCATGGGTTGTTCAATCAGGTGCACTTCGCGTGCGCCGGCATGGGTTACGGAGTCTTTCACCGCGCGGCGTTCTACTTCATTGATGCCCGAGGGCACGGCCACGACGACTCTGGGTGCCACGATTTTGCGGTGATGTACTTTTTGGATGAAGTACCGGAGCATGGCCTCAGTGATCTCAAAGTCGGCAATGACACCGTCTTTCATCGGGCGAACGGCAGTGATGTTCTTTGGTGTTACGCCGATCATCTTTTTTGCCTCCAAGCCAACGCCGTCGCGGATGACATCCTTGGTGCCAGTACGTACGGCCACCACAGAGGGCTCGCGAAGGACAATTCCACGGTCTTTCTGGAAGACCAGAGTGTTTGCGGTGCCGAGATCGATGCCGATATCGTTGGAAAACAGTCCTTTGAGTCTGGTGAGCATCATGGTTGGTACAAAAATTACCCGTGAACAATAAGTGGGCGGAAAAGGCCGCGGCAAAGGAAAGTTACTCAACTCTGCCCGCAAGATATTCGCAAATGGCAGGCGATTTCGGCTCCATGCGGCCGTGTTTGGCGCAGTTATGCGCAAAATGGTAGCGGAGGAGGGACTCGAACCCCCGGCACGCGGATTATGATTCCGCTGCTCTAACCAACTGAGCTACTCCGCCGAAAGGGGGATTATCCATCAAAATAGGGTGTGATTGTCAAATCTGAATGCTTATAGGCAGTGTGCCGTCATACGGTTGAAGCTAATAAATTGGATAAAATCGCTTTACAAGCGCCGGGAAACAACTATTCTCCGCCGCTGCAAAAGAATGGAAGTAAGAAGCAAAGCGGAAGCGATCAAGAATTTCCAGAGGAATGAGTCGGACACGGGTTCGACGGAGGTGCAGATTGCCATTTTATCGAAGCGCATCAAGCATCTTGAGAAACACCTTGCGCAAAATAAGAAGGACCACAGCACTCGGCGCGGCTTGCTCAATATGGTGAGTTATCGTAAGCGCCTGCTGAAATACCTGCAACGCAAGGACCTCAATAAGTTCACTGAAGTCAAAAAAGAACTCGGCATTCGCTGAGGAGTATTGGCTTCATCTTTGTTTTCCGCACTCGAACAGGAAACGCGACCTGTGTCGTTGCACAATGCAAAACAACATCGCGATATAAAAAGACGGCCGCCGGCGGAGTCATTTCGCCCAACTTCCTCGTGAGGATGTTGAGCGAAGTCACTCCCAGTCGGGGGTTGCACAGAAGAACATGACAGAACATCAAGTAACCGCCCAAGTAGGCGACAAGGAAATCACCATTGGCAGCGGTCATATCGCCAAACAGGCCGACGGCACCGTGACGGTACAGATGGGCGAGACCATCGTAATGTCTGCCGTGGTGGCTGATACCAAGGGGCGTGATGGGCAGGACTGGTTCCCGTTGCAGGTGGACTATCGCGAAAGGGCCTCGGCGTGCGGCCAGATTCCGGGAAACTACTTCCGTCGCGAAGGACGCCCAAGTGACAAGGAGATTCTCACTTGCCGCCTCACGGACCGACCCATTCGTCCGCTGTTCACAAAGGATTGGTTCAACGAATGCCAAGTCTACGGTCTTTTGCTTAGTGCCGACGGCGAAAATGAACCGGATGTGATGAGTATTCTCGGTGCCTCTGCCGCGCTTATGGTTAGCGATATTCCGTGGGCCGGTCCGTTGGGCGCGGTGAGAGTGGGACGTATTGACGGTAAGTTTGTGGCCAACCCCACGCATGAGGAACAGGCGGCAAGCGATCTCGATTTGCTATATGTCGGCAATGAGACGGACGTGGTGATGTACGAAGGTTGTGCCGAACAAATTACCGACGAGGATTTTATCGCCGCTCTGAAGTTCGGCCAAGAATGCTGCATACCGCAAATCGCCGCGCAAAAGGAACTCCAGGCCAAATGCGGTAAGGAGAAGCGCGACATCTCGGACCAGATTAAGGGGGTGGATGATGAAATCTTCGCAAAAGCGGAAGAGCTTGGTGGTGGTGATCGTATCGTGGAGGCACTACTCACGGTTAAAAAGCTCGAACGAGAACGTGCGGTTGGTGCCATCAGGGACGAGGTTGGCGACAAACTACGAGAGGAATTCGGCGAGGAAAAAGTGACCGACTCGGTGATCGGCCAAGCGTTTTATCATATTCAAAAGACCGCGCTGCGCGGCTTAATTCTCAATGAAGGCAAAAGGCTCGATGGTCGTGGCATTGACGAACTGCGAAAGATCACCTGTGAAGTGGGGGTGTTGCCGCGGACGCATGGCTCGGCACTGTTCACACGCGGAGAAACGCAGGCCCTGGTGCTTACTACCCTAGGCACGACAGACGACTCACAGCGTTTCGATAACTACACCGGTGGCGAGGATAGTAAGCAGTACATTATGCATTACAATTTCCCGAATTACTCCGTCGGGGAAACCGGCCGAATCATGGGCCCTGGTCGTCGCGAGGTAGGGCACGGGGCTTTGGCCGAACGCTCAATTCTGCCGATCATTCCGATTGATGATAATTATCCGTATGCAGTGCGTCAGGTCAGCGAGATTCTTGAGTCAAATGGCTCCAGTTCGATGGCGACGGTTTGTGGCGGTAGTTTGTCGTTGATGAACGCGGGCATCGAGGTGAAGGGCGCATGTGCCGGTATTAGCATCGGTATTTGTACCGAGTTGGACGAGAACGAGAAAATTGTGAACCACAAGATTCTCACCGACATCATGGGCTGGGAAGATGCATTTTGCGACATGGATTGCAAAATCGCCGGCACCAAGGAAGGCATCACGGGCTTCCAGTTGGACCTCAAACTCAAGGGCTTGCCGATGGAAATCATGGAGGAGGCGATCCAGGCAGCCAAGAAAGCACGCGGCGAGATCATCGACATCATGAACGAGACGATTAGCGAGCCGGGCGAAATGAGCCCATACGCTCCGCGGATCACACAACTCAAGGTTGATCCCGACAAGATTGGCATGATCATTGGTCC
>PBPF01000015.1 GCA_002724615.1 Verrucomicrobiales bacterium
TGCGGAGCGACTGGGTGAATTCTCAGGAGGGCTCTGCGATCCAGATGACACGGAGGGAACCATCCGGAAACTAGTTGCATTCCTCGCAGCCGGAATGCGGGCGAAGGTGACATGAGTTATTCGTTAAAGAAAATTTTGCCTGGTTCTCTGTCGCTGGAGTTTTGGCAGTACGGGATATTGCTGGCGATGGTTGCGCTGAGTTCTGGTTGCGCGGTTAAGTTGCCGGAGCAGGGGCGATTGGTGCCGAGGTATCCAGTCGAGTGGAAAGTTGGTGCTTTTTTGGTCGGAGAGCCTCGTGATGAGTGGTGGCGTTTATTTGGTGATGAGGCTTTGAATGGTATGGTGCTGGAGGCGTTGGCGCGGAATCATGATTTGCAGGCCGCGGCGGCGAGGCTTGAGCAGGCTCGGTTGCGGGCGCGCATTGCGGGTGCTGAAAGGGTTCCCAATGTGAATGCTTCGCTCGAAGGGGCTCGGAGCCGAAACAATTTTATCGGGCTGCCATTGCCGGGGGCGGGTGGTGTACTTACTTCGAGGTCCGAGTCGTATAGATTTTCGCTGGCGACCACTTGGGAGTTGGACTTGTGGGGCCGGATCCGAGCTGGGCAATTGGCGGCCGTGGCGGACACTGAGGCGACGCGTGCGGACTTGGCGGCGGCACATCAGTCGCTTGCAGCACAGACGGTCAAGGCGTGGTTGGCGTTGACGGAGGCGCGGGAACAGGAGGGGCATTCGCGGGCGAATCTTAGAATTTTACGGTCATCCGTGACGCAGGCGCGAACCCGGTATGAGTTGGGCATCCGCCCGGCTCTGGATTTACGGCTAGCGGAGGCGAATTTGGAATCGGCTGGGGCAGTGGTTGAGCAGTGGCGCGCGGCTCGCGAGCAGGCAAGTCGTCAGCTTGAGGTTTTGTTGGGGCGATATCCGGAAGGGTTGCTGAAGGCAAGGGCGGCNTTGCCGGAACCNCCTAAGCAAGTGCCNGTGGGTTTGCCGTCGGGGTTGTTGACACGTCGGCCGGACTTATGGGCGGCGCGTGCANGGTTGTTTGCATCAGATGCGCGGATGGTGCGNGCGCGTGCGGAGTTGTATCCGAAAATANCACTGACNGCCTCGGGTGGCACNTCGAGNGATGAATTGGAGCACTTGATGAACAATCACCTGNTANTGTGGTCACTGGGGGCAAATTTGGTGCAGCCAATTTTCTCGGGNGGGCGATTGAGGGCAAACGTGAAACTTGCGGAGGCCCGAACAGCGGAAGTGNTGGAACAGTACCGGGGGGNTGTTTTGANNGCATTCGCGGAGGTGGAGACGGCACTGGCGATGGAAGGGGTGCTGGAAGAGCGGGAACGACGATTGACGGCGGCGTTGCTNAAATCAAGGGAAGCGTTGCGATTGGCGGANGANCGGTACACTCGAGGGGTTGAGGTATTCGTGACGGTGCTGGATGCGCAACGGCGNGTNACTGAGNCCGAAAGCCAGCGNGTGTCGGTGCGGCGGCAACGGTTGGAGAANCGAGTGAACCTCCACTTAGCTTTGGGTGGTGGTTTTCGGGAGGATTTGCACCAGTGAAGTTGGCGTTGAAAATATTGCTGCCGATACTTGTGATAAGCGGTGGGTTGTTTGGNGCAGGATGGTTGATTCTGAACAAGAAACCGGCGGAACAGCAGGAGAANGAGCGGTTCAANCCGCGTGTTCAATGCGTTGCAGTGGAACTGGAGGACTATCGACCAGTGGTGCGTTCTCAAGGGACGGTACGNCCTCGCATGGANATTGGTTTGTCAGCGGAGGTTTCAGGACGGGTTCAGGCAATGTCACCTGCAATGGTGGAAGGCGGGCTTTTCAAAGATGGAGAGGAATTACTGCGGATTGATGCGACAGATTACGAGTTGTCGCTGCGGCAGGCTCGTGCGCGAATTGATACAGCCCGCGCGGGTATCACCAATGCCTTCGCTCAGATGAGTGGCGNACGTTCTCAAATTGCGCAAGCTGAAGCGCGTATTTCGCTTGAAGAAGCAGAAGCATCGGCGGCTGTTGCAGAGTGGCNATTGCTCGGGAGAAAAGGGAAGCCGCCGGCGTTGCTTGCNCGAGANCCGCAATTAAAGGAAGCGCTTGCGGCTCTGGATTCGGCAAAGGCTCTGCTGGCAGCGGCGGTAGCGAAGCGGCAATCTGATGAGGCAGACTTGGTTGCGGCTAAAGCNGCTGAGGAGCAGGCGTTGGCTAATGTGGNACGGTGCGTGGTGAAAGCACCCTTTGACGGGAGGGTGGCNTCGCGGTTGGTGGGTGTGGGGCAGGTGGTTTCTCCGGTGGGCATCCTTGCGCGTTTACAGGCAATTGATGTAGCGGAAGTGCGATTGGCGCTGCCGTTGAATGANTTTGAATCGCTGGATTTGGCAGATGCTTTTCGGGGAGGGTCGGATGTGGANAATGGNCCGANGGTGCAGTTGCGTTCATCACATTCGGATGACGTAGAGTGGGCGGGNCGTGTTGTCCGAAGCACNGGGGAGGTTGATAGNGGAACGAGGATGATGNCTGTTGTAGCGCAAGTGNCAGATCCATATCAGCGCGCGAATGGTGCNGNGGGNCCAGTCTTGACCTTTGGGATGTTTGTAAAAGCTGAAATCGATGGGTTTCTTTTAAGAGGTGTTTCAGTCCTGCCGCGTGTGGTTCTTCGCGAGAACAGCACGGTACATGTATTAAANGAAGGGAAGCTTTTTGCGCGNAAGGTGAGAGTTGCNTGGTCAACACGTGAGGTTGTGGTGGTTGATGAGGGGCTTGANGAAGGTGACCTAGTTTGCCTGACAGCGGTGGATGCGTTTGTTGAGGGGATGGGGGTTTTGGTGATGGAGGGTGGTGGTGAATAGGGTAATTGAATGGTTTGCNGTAAACCGTGTAGCGGCAAACCTGTTAGCGGCCTTCATACTCATAGCGGGGTTTATGGCGATCCCNAAAATTCGTCAGGAAGTCTTTCCAGAATTTGATTCNAACTGGGTGATGGTTCAGGTGCCTTANCCTGGCGCNGCACCGGCGGANGTGGAAGAAGGTATCTGTGTGAAGGTGGAAGACGCGGTGCAAGGACTGCAGGGGGTGAAACAGGTGATGTCCACAGCATCGGAGGGAATCGGAGTGGTTAGCGTTGAACTGTTGCCAAGGACTGATGCGGGCAAGCTTCTNGACGAAATTAAGCAGAATGTTGATGCCATAGANACAATGCCTGAGGAGGCGGAGCAGCCTGTAATCACAGAGCTGATCATCCGCAAGCAGGTGATCAACGTAGCGGTTGCGGGCGAGGTTGGTGAGCTGGCGTTGAAGCGAGCTGGAGAAAGAGTGCGCGACGAGCTGCTGGCACAACCGGGGATCACACAGGTTGAGTTGGTTAATGCGCGACCGTACGAAATGGCAATCGAGTTGCCCGAGGCACAACTGCGACGCTTTGGGCTTACGTTTGATGAGGTGGCAACGGCGGTACGACGGAGTTCGCTGGATCTTCCGGGAGGCACGATCAAGACAGACAGCGGGGAAATACTGCTTCGCGTAAAAGGGCAGGCATATCGCGCGGGTGATTACCGGGAAATTACGCTGCGGGTAAACCCGGATGGCAGCCGCTTAAAACTCGGGCAGGTGGCGGTTGTACGAGACGGTTTTGCGGATACGGAATTATCGTCACGTTTCAACGGTCGACCAGCCGTGCTTGTGCGGGTATTTCGAGTAGGCGAACAGAGTGCTTTGGAGATTGCAAAGATTGCTCGTGACTACGTGAACAACGCGCAGCACACAATGCCGCAGGGCATTTCGCTTGAGACTTGGCAAGATGACTCTTCGTATTTACGTGGTCGTATCGACCTCCTTTTGCGCAATGGGCAAGCAGGGCTGCTGCTGGTATTCCTGATTCTCGCATTGTTTCTACGATTTAGACTGGCGATTTGGGTCACATTCGGCATTCCGGTGTCTTTTATGGGCACGTTGTGGTTGATGCCATCGATGGATGTGTCGATCAGCCTAATTTCGCTGTTCGCATTCATAGTTGTGCTGGGCATTGTCGTTGATGACGCGATCGTGCTTGGAGAGAATATTTACACTCATCAAAGCCGAAATGGTCCTGGCATCAAGAGCACCATCGCGGCGGCGAAAGAGGTGGCACGACCGGTGATTTTTGGTGTCCTGACGACGGTGGTGGCATTTTACCCATTACTGGCCATCGAGGGAAATACAGGGAAGGTCCTGCGATTTATTCCATTGATCGTAATGCCGACGTTGCTGTTTTCGCTTGTGGAGTGCCTGTTCATTCTGCCGGCGCACTTGCGCGACTTGCCAACAGTTAAGCCCAAAAAACCGGGATTGTGGGCGCGTTTCCAGCAGAGATTTGCGGGTGCTTCAGAGAAGTTTGTGTTGCGTATCTATCAGCCTTTCCTCGAGTGGTGTCTGCGCTGGCGGTATCTCACGATATCAACGGGATTGGCGTTATTATTTGTAACTGTGGCGAGCTTCGCTGGCGGTCATGTAAGATTTGTTTTTTTCCCGCCGGTGGAAGGTGACAACGTATATGCATACGTAACCTATCCAAGAGGCACGACTGCAGAACAGACACGAGAAGCAGCGAAAGCGATTGAAGATGCAGCGGCCAGAGTTAGAGAGGAAATTGCGGAAGAAGGAAATGATGGCACAAATGTTTTCCGCCAGGTTCTCTCAACGGTAGGCATGCAGCCGTACAGGATGGAGGCGGAGTTTGCGGGCGGCAATTATGAGGCAAACCATTTTGGTTCACACAAAGCTGAAGTGCACATCGAGGTGGCGCCCTCGGAAGAGCGATCAATCACCAGTCTGGAGATTGCTGACCGATGGCGACGCGCGGTTGGAGAGATGCCGGGGGTTTCGGAGATGGGTTTCAGCGCGTCCATTTTTTCCACAGGTAAAGCCGTTAGTATACGNCTGAGCGGAGATGACCTCGGTGAATTACTAAAGGNGACTGAGAAGTTAAAAGAACGACTATCAGAATATCCCGGCACTCAAGATATCGGCGACACGTTCCGGTTGGGCAAGCGGGAATGGATANTTCGCATCAAGCCGGAGGCCGAAGCNCTTGGGCTTACGCAGTCAGACTTGGCGCGGCAAGTGCGGCAGGCTTTTTATGGTGAAGAGGTGCAACGCATTCAACGGAATCGTGATGACCTCAAAGTAATGGTTCGTTATCCGGAAGGTGAGCGAAGGTCGCCGGAAGATTTGCGGCAGTTGCGCATCAGGTTGAATGGGGGTCGTGAAGTGCCCTTTGATGAGGTAGCCACCGTATCACGTGGCCGAGGTTACGCGAGTATTCGGAGGGTTGATGGGCGGCGTTCGGTGACCGTGACGGCGGACATTGACCTGAACCAAAACGAACCGGACAAGGTAGTGGCCAGCTTGCGTGACGAGGTAATGCCGGAAATTTTGTCTGCCCATCCGGGGGTAATGGCGGATTTTAAAGGTGCGCGGGAGGAGCAGGAGTTGGCGATGAGCAGCCTGCTCCGGGCATACTTTGTGGCGATGGTGATGATTTACGCGTTACTGGCGATTCCGTTTAAGTCATACGTGCAACCATTTATCGTGATGTGCGCGATTCCTTTCGGCCTTATCGGGGCGGTGCTAGGCCACATCATNATGGGAATGGAGTTGACCATCCTTTCCATGTTCGGCGTGGTGGCGCTGACNGGGGTTGTGGTGAATGATAGTCTTGTNATGGTCGATTTNGTGAATCGAAACCGACCGAAGTATAGTGAGTTGATTGATGCAGTGCGTGTCAGTGGCGTGGCACGGTTTCGGGCCATTTGGCTTACCAGTCTCACTACTTTTGCCGGTCTCACACCGCTGGTNTTTTTCGAAAAAAGCGTGCAGGCACANTTTCTTATCCCTATGGCGATCTCGCTGGGGTTTGGNGTGATGTTTGCAACTACGGTGACGCTGGTGCTNGTGCCGTCACTGTACATGATTTTGGAAGACCTGCGCGGCGTGTGGCACTGGCTATATGGNGGCCGAAAAGCTGAAGTCTCCGCGCCCGCGCCGGGACTGGCGACCTTGGGGCGCTGAATTTTCGGGCTGACCCCGCGTCGGTTCTTGAGCTAACGTCCGCGCCCGCAACGCGCCATGAGAAAGCCATCCCTGCTCGTCATTTTNCTGACGGTCTTCATCGACCTCATCGGGTTTGGCATTGTGTTACCGGTGTTGCCGCAGTACGGCATGGAATTTGGGGCGGCAGGATGGCAGGTGGGGTTGATNGTTGCTTCGTATTCGTTCATGCAGTTTCTCTTCGCACCGGCTTGGGGGCGGTTGTCGGATCGTATCGGGCGGCGACCTGTGTTGTTGATCAGCACGTTTGGCGCGTCAGTGTCNTATGTGCTCTTTGCGCTGGCNGCGGTGGAGATGAACTTGTGGNTGTTGGTGGCGTCACGCGTNTTCGCNGGCATTTGNGGGGCGAACCTTTCGGTGGCCAGCGCGTACATTGCCGATGTGTCGCCACCGGAGGAGCGCTCNAAGCGAATGGGTTTGATCGGGATGGCGTTTNGGCTGGGGTTCATTCTGGGGCCAGTTCTTGGAGCNCTTAGCGCGGATTGGTGGGGAGCAGCGGGGCCGGGCTGGACAGCTGCGGCGATTTGTGCGGCTAACCTTGTGCTGGCATTTTTTATCNTGGGTGAAAGCCGGCGGCCTGACTCGGATCCATCACCGCCGGTGCCGCGACTGNAGCAATGGGGGCGCGTCTTGAAACGACCGCAGCTTGGGCTGCTGGTCGGCATTTTTTTTATGGCGACATTTTGTTTCACGAGTTTTGAGTCGGCGTTCGTGGTGATGTTTGTTGGGACGGGCAAAGAGGATGGCAAGGCGCGGATTGAAGGGATGTTCAAGTACACTGAGAAGGTAACTNTGCCCGAGAATGGGGCGGTGGAATGGAAGGTAGCCAGTGGCACGGAAGTTAAGGAGGGCGACGTGTTGGGNGCGGTTGGTGATCAACAGATCACCGCGCCACGCTCNGGCAGGCTGGAANGTGATAATGTCTCTGGCCGGATAAATTACACGAAAACGATCGCCTACTATTTGTTTGCNTATTGCGGGNTGATNGGNGCCATTGTGCAGGGAGGGTTGATCGGGCGGTTGGTGAAAATGTTTGGCGAAAAGAAGATGATCTTTGGCGGGTTGGTCTTGGTGGGCGTGAGCTTGGCGGTTTTACCATATTGTGACGACTCGCGAGGGCTGGGCTGGCTAATGGGGGGACTGGCACTGTTTGCAATCAGTTCGGGGGTTTATCGTGCGCCGACTTTTGGGTTGATCTCACTGAATGCCAGCGAAAATGAACAGGGCGAAGTGATGGGGGTCACGCAAAGCGTGGGTAGCCTGGCGCGGATCATCGGGCCGATCTTTGCTCTTAGTCTGTTCGATATCCAGCCGGCACTGCCTTACCTGATTTGCGCGGTGCTCGCAGTGCTTGCTGGGTTGATCGCTTGGGTGAAGCTGGTTCAGCCGGCGGCCGCCGACGAAACAGGGCAATGATATGGCGGTGATTGAAAACGTGATCTTCGACTGGTCGGGCACCTTGGTGAATGACCTGCCGGCGGTTTGGCGGGCGACCAACTACACTTTTCAAAAGGCAG
>PBPF01000126.1 GCA_002724615.1 Verrucomicrobiales bacterium
CCTCCAGCGCCCGCACCCCATCACCACCGGCCGCGTGATTAAGGCGTTGCTTTAATGGCCAATGACTAAATCCCAATGACCAAGCCTCAATCGCCATTTAGAAATTGGGCATTGAGGCTTGTTTTGGCATTGGGCGTTGGTACCTGCTCATTCCTAAACGCCGCTCCACCCTTCAAGGTCGATCATAAGGCTCCCCTCAAGCCTACGGCGAAGTTGGTGGAATTGGAAAAAGAGTTCACGAAACATCGTATCGAGTTCAATGGCATTGAAGGCGACCGGGTGCCGGGGCATTTGTATTTGCCGAAAAAGATTTCCGGCCGCGTGCCGGCGGTGTTGGTGCAACATGGCATTGGCGACAAGAAACATGCGCAATACGTGGTCGAATGCTGCCGGATGCTCAACGCTCGCGGCATCATCGCCCTGGCCATCGACGCGCCTGCGCGAGGCGAGCGCAAGACTCCCGCCAACCGCGGCCCGGCGATGTGGAATTTACCCGCCGTGGGCAAGTGGTTCCGGCAGCATTGCGGCGATTACAGTCGCGCGTTGGATTATCTCGCCACACGTGCGGACGTTGACGCCAACCGGCTCGGTTATGTTGGCTTCAGCTGGGGCGCCATCACGGGCATCACGTTTGCCGCGCACGAACCGCGCGTGAAAGCGCTCACTTCCGTGGTCGGTGGCGGCTTGATTGGGTTGCTCGGCAAGGAACTTGATCCGGTTCACAACGTTGCCGCCATTGCCCCGAGACCGCTGCTATTCATCAACGCCAACAAGGATCGCGTTGTGTTGAAACCGTTCGCCCAAGCGCTGCACAACGCTGCCGGGAAAGACGCGGTCGTGAAATGGTATGACACGGACCACACCTTCAGCACTATGGACCGCGCAGTGATCATGGAAATGCTCGCCGATTTTATGCGAGTAAAGCTGTCACCCGACACTCGCTCGAAGGGCAAGACCGCCAAAGACCAAGCCCGCCAAGAGGGCAAGGAAGAATAGCCCGTTAATTCAGCGCCAAGTGAGATTACTCGCTTCGCACCAGCTTGATTTCCCGGCTCTTCAGGTTCGGCTTGCGCTTTAGCAATTCGCTCAACTGAAACGCATGGTAACGCTGCGTTGCCGCGGGCTTGCCGTCGGAACTGGCGTTGGCCACCCAGAAGCGTGTGGTCTTCGGCTCAAAGAGCACGTTGTGCAGATTGCTCTTCATTGCCACCGGCCGGTCCATTAATCGCAACGCAGTTTCCGGCGTGAACTTCCCGTGGCCGGCCTTCACCCGTCGTACCAGTTCTTGATAACGGTCGCCGGCCGAGAGCAGCGCACAATCCTTCACCGGCGTGGGCAGTTGCTCATGGCGCGTGCCCGGTTGCACGATGGCAAACTTGTTCCAGTGCGCCTCCAGCCCCACCGCACGGTTGGTTTTCGCGTCAGCCAGCACGTAGTAATACTCGCAGGTGCGCTTGTTGTCGCGAAACACAGCGAGTGCCGCATCTAGGTCCTTTCCCGACTCCAGCGCCTCGCGCACTAGGAACGCCATTGGCACGCCCGACCAGTGACCCAGTCCGCGGCCGCCCATTTCCCCGATGGACACGTGTGCCGTGTTCATGCCCGTCACGGAGCCAATGAAGCCGGCGTACGACACATTCACGAATGGCAACCCACCCTTTGGCTCAGCCACGATGATGACCGCGTGCTCCTGCAGCCGCCAGTCGACCGCGTAGTCCAGTACGCGCCCATGGAGCAGTGTGCCGTCCTTCGTCGCCGAATTCATCAGCGCGAATCCGCTGCAGTGAAACAACTCCGGGATGAAATTTGTCAGCCGCGCATCCTTCAGCGGCACATTCGCGCCGGCCGCCAATCCGCGCAGTTCATCGTGATATTTCTGCGGCACATGCTTGTGCTGAATCGCCACGATCATCGACAACACATTCGCCGGCTTCAACTTCAACGGCCCCAGTGCCGCCAGCGCCACGTCGCCTTTCTTCCGCAGAAGAAAATCCATGTTCGCCTGAACATTCGCCTTCAACAGCGCCCCGTGCTGGAAGCCCATCTCATAGTGCGTCCCTTTCAGATGTAACACCGGGTAACCATCAATCTTCTCCAGCCATCCCTTGCCGCAGCGTGCAATGGTCTCCGCAGCGGCAGATGTGATGAAGCAAACGGTTAGTGAAAAGATGAGGACGCGAAGGTGAGCCATGAGGGAAATTATCAATTAACAAGGGTCAATTTCAAGGAATGTTCAGGAATCGATGAACATTGAAAATTCCTTGAACCTTGATCACTGAAAAATGAAACTTCGCGACGTGATCATCGACATACACAGCCACGCGTGGCGCTACCCAGAGCATTTCAACGACGACTTCCGTGAACAGGCGAAGAAGGCGCGGGGCGATGTGGAGGTGGACCTAACCGTGCGCTATGAGGACTACGCCGCAGGTTGCCCTGCCGATGAGGAAGTGCGGACCGTTGTCTTTGGCGGCAAGGCGCGACTTTCCGGGTTGTGGGTGGATGACCAGTANGTNGCCGATTACGTCGCCACNCAGCCGNACAAGCTCATCGGCTTNCTCTCCGTCGACCCCACNCAGGANGGNTGGCANGACGAACTCCGCCACGGCCATCGCGAGCTGGGCTTGCGCGGCATCAAGCTGCTCTCCATGTACGCCGGTTTTCGGCCCGACGAGGAACGGCTCGATCCCCTTTGGCAATACGCCACCGACCATGCCCTGCCCGTGCTGCTCCACACGGGCACGACCTTCATCAGCCAAGCGCCGCTGGAGTGTACATTGCCGCGCCATCTCGACGCCGTCGCCGCGCGCTTCCCGAAGGTCAAGATTATCATGGCCCACCTCGCGCATCCGTACGAAGGCGAGTGCATCGTCACCGCCCGCAAACACCCCAACGTCTACACCGACATCAGCGCCATCCACTACCGCCCCTTCCAGCTCTACCAAAGTCTCATGCTCGTCCAGGAATACGGCATCTGGCACAAGCTCCTCTTCGGCACCGATTACCCCTTCACCACCATCAACGCCACGCTGGAAGGCCTGTTCAATCTAAATAAAATGCTCGAAGGCAGCGCGTTGCCGAGATTGGATGGAAGGGAAATTGAGAAGATGATTTACCGGGACTCGTTGCCGTTGTTGGGGCTCGAATAATTTTCCTCACCACATCACCAGCGCGATGATCAACAACATCGCCGCTAGGAGTGTGACCGCCCAAATTCCCGGTTGCGCCCAACCCGGCACGTGCTTGCCGAAGGGTGACTCGCGCACGTCATGTTGCGCCAGTTCCTCGGCCTTGGTTTCCCAGCCCCACGCGCAGGAGGCTAGGATCATGGCGGCAGTAGTAATTCCGGCCGCCCACAGGTAGGCGACGTAAGAGTCGGCCAGCCATTGAGGCAGGAGATCGGGGTAATACTTGGTGCAGATGATCCGCGCGATGCCGTAAGTAGCGCCGGCGATCATGCCGGCAATCCAGCTGCGGCGATTCACGCGCGTGTACATGCCCATCAAATACACGACCGTCAGCGGTGTCACGAACACGCTGGTGATGCTTATAAAAAAATTCACCATGGTCTTGTCCGCCAAAATGAACGGCACGTACACAAACGACAGCGCTACCACGCCAAGCGTCGCCACGCGCGTGACTTTTAGGTAATGCGATTCCGTCGCATCGCGAACGAGCACTCGCTGATACAAGTCGCGCGTGAACAGAGCAGCCATCGCGGTGCCGATACCCTCGAACGTGCTGATCGATGCCGCCAGCAACCCCGCCACCACCAGCCCCAGCAGACCCGGCATGAGGATCGCCTTTAACAGCGTGGGGTAAATGTGATCCGCCCGCTCGAGCGTGGGGTACATTTCACGCGCCAAAGCCCCTAACGTGCCACCCAGCAGGAACCCCATCGCAATAAGCCCGCCAGCCAGCAGTGCTCCCATTTTCATGTCCCACACCGATCGCACGCCAAACATCTTCATCGTCTGCGCGTGATTCGAGACGAAATAACCCGTCACCACAAAAACCATTCCCAGCAAAACCACCACAGGGTGCAGCACACGATCCGAAGGCTCGCCTGCCCGCGCCGGTGGACGCCCTGCCGCCTGCTCGTGCAGCAACCGCTCCATGCCATCCCAACCACCGACCTTCTGCCACATCACCACCCACATCACCACCATGCCAGTCACCATGATGGCGCTCAAAAGTACATCCGTTGCCGCCACAGTCTTTAGCCCGCCCCACGCCGCGTATGCCGCCGTGGCCAGCGCCAGTGCCAGCACAACCGCCCACGCAGTAGCCGGAGGCACGTCCATTGCCATGGTTAAAACCAAGTGCAGCGAAACCGCAATCGTGCCCACCACACTCGACCGATACTGCAGTTGCACCAGCACACTCACCACCCGCGCCGCCGGGCCGTAGCGAGTCTCGAGATATTCGGTGTTCGTGAAATGCCCCGCGCGGTACATCCGCGGTGCTACCCAGAATGACGACACAATCGCCCCCACTACCGCCCCAAGCATTAACCCCGCGATGATGGCAATGCCGTACTCATATGTTTGCCCGTTGACTGAAACATACTCCCCGCCATCCGCCGACGTCGCGAACATCGACAGCCCCACCACCCAGAACGGCAACGCCCGTCCGCCGACAAACCACTCCTCCCCCGTCCGCGTCTGTCGCGCCCGCCAAGCCGCAAAGCCGAACACCAACAAGTTCAGCCCCGCCACAATCGCCCAATCCAGCGTGGTCACGGTGGAGTTTTAGCAGAGGAATTTGAGGTTGTCAGTTTTCAGTGACAACTGATTACAAGACAATCACTCCACCAGCTTGCCAATCACCAACACTTGCTGTCCCTGCTGTACAGTTGCCTGCCAAGTTTGTGCGATGATGTAGCCATCGACGGCGGCCTTCACCTCGTACGGGGCATCGTCGATGCGATGAAAATCGTGGAGATGACCGCAGGTGGTGCCGACGGTCACAAATTCGCCACATTCCAATAACGGCTCGTAATGCCCCGGCCAGGGAGCAGGGCTGTAGCAGGCGCGGTCAATAGCCTCGAGGATTTTCTGGGTGCCATCAGCATGGTGTGCGATGCGCTCAATCTCACCAGTCAACTGTCCGTGGCGAATGGCGGCAGCCAATACGCCCTGTCGGCCGAAGCGCACGCCCTCAGCGTTGACAGCCGCGCCCCAGCCCAGCTCGGTGCCAATCGTGATTTTCCCCAGCCGCTCGGCTTCGCTGGGCAGCAGGCCGGGATGTTGGTCTTGATAGACCATGATGAAGGGCACCCCAAACCAACGCGCCGTCTCCTCCATCACCTCGGCTTGGCGGGGGTCTTCGACACGGTGATAGCTGGCCACCAGCGCAAATCGCGCGACCTGTCCGCCTGAGTGAAGGTCGATTACCACGTGCACATTGGGCCAGATATTTTCCCGGACAAAACGAACAATGCGGTGTGTGATGCCGGCGATGGCAGGGTTGGTGCCGGCGCCGTCGACGAATGCGCGGTTCAGGTTCACGCCATCGTCATCAATGCTTTCGCGCGCGCCACTGCGAAAGGCAGCCGGGTTGAGCACGGGCATAAGGATAATGCGCCCGCGGACCGCCGCCGTGTCGATTTCTCGCAGCAGGTGCTTGATGATCACCGGGCCCTCGTACTCGTTGCCGTGATTGGAGCCGAACGCCACGAGACCTTCGCCCGGTTTGGCTTCCGGGCCCACGATGACCGTCAAGGGCAGGTGCCACTCACCCCAGATGCTGTCGTGGTCAAGGGACACCCAGTAATCACGTCGGCCGGGGGATTCCAGATCCAGTTGTGGCGGTTGCACAACAGTACGCTTGGTCATGCGGCGAAGGATAACAACGAGATGGAGCGCGGCAATGCGGGAGTTGAGGGTGCACGCTTTACTGCTTCAGACATCAACCACTACCGCCCCTAACTAGAGCGCATGAAACCCGCGCTACAGTTGTGCGAATACGTTGCGGACGGACTGGATGTCCGTGGATATCTGGGCTTTTAGGGAATTGAGGGAATCGAACTTCTGCTCGTCGCGGAGTTTTTCGACAAAGGTGAGTTCCATGTGCTGACCGTAGAGGTCGCCCTCGAAATCCAAAAGGTGGGCCTCGATGTGCAAGGTGGGCGTGATATCGGCCACGGTGGGTCGGTGGCCGATGTTGACGGCCGCGCGGTGGGCATGACCGTTGACGGTGGCGTGGGCGGCGTAAACGCCATGGGGCGGGAGGCACAGGTCGGCACAGTCGAGGTTGGCGGTGGGGAAGCTGAGTTCACGGCCGCGCTTGTCGCCGCGGATGACTTCGCCGGCCAGGGCGTACTCGCGGCCGAGCATTTGCGTGGCGCCATCAAGCCGGCCCGAGGTAATGGCTTCGCGGATGCGCGTGCTGCTGATGGTCTTGCTATCCAGTGCCACTGCGGCAAGGCCGTGGACACGAAAACCAGACTGATCGCCCAGCGTTCTTAAGAATTCTACATCGCCCTGCCGGTCATGCCCGAAGACAAATTTTGCGCCGACGCAAATGCTTTTGATGTCGCCCAGACCGTGCTGGAGGTTTTCGATGAAATCGGCGGCGGCGACGTGGCGCAGGGATTCATTGAACTCCAGCAACAANGTGGCGTCGATATCGAGCGTCTCAATGGCGGCCAGACGTTGNGGGAGCGACTGAATGAGGCGCGGGGCGGACGAGGGATTGACGATGGTGGCGGGATGACGGTCGAAGGTGACACAAAGGCTGGTGGCCTCGTGCTGGTGGGCGTCGGTGACGGTCTGNCGAATGACCTGTTGGTGNCCAAGGTGGACGCCGTCGAACATGCCAATGGCAACACAGGCAGCGTTTGGAGCCGNCTGCAGTTCGGAGAGCGAGTGGACGACTTTCATGCCGGCTGCAGCAGGCGGACGAGATCNAGCAAGGTGACGATGCGCCCGGGCAGTTCNTCNTCGGGCAGATGACAGAGGGCTTCCAGTCGGATGGATTCAGCGACATCGAATGCGCCGGAGCGGGTGCGGTGAAGGTGGCGCAGGTGCGCACCGCAACCGAGCTGCTGGCCGAGATCGTGGGCGAGACTGCGCACGTAGGTGCCCTTGGTGCAGCGGACCCGAAACCGGGCGACGGGGGCCTCATAGGCGGTAAAGTCGAACTGGAAAATGTGTACCAGCTTGGGTTCGCGTTCCACCTCGCGACCTTTGCGGGCGAGCTTGTAAAGGGCAACACCGTCCTTCTTGACGGCGGATACCATGGGTGGTTGCTGCATCTGGTCACCGGTAAAATTGGCGGCGGCGGCATTGAGGTCGTCGAGGGTCAACGATGGAACCTCGGCAGTGGCGGTGGCTTGGCCATCGGCATCGTAGCTGTCGGTGGCAGTGCCGAAGGTGATCGCGCCTTCGTATGCCTTGTCCTCAGCCATGAGTTTCTGGCTGAGCTTGGTGGCGCGGCCAAGCAGGCAGACAAGCAGCCCAGTGGCCCCGGGATCAAGTGTNCCGCAGTGGCCGACTTTCTTGATCCGGTAAAGGTCGCGGACGACATCGACAACGTCGTGGCTGGTGGGGCCGGCGGGCTTGTCGATAAGCAATGCNCCGTGAATGTCCTCGGGTGGGGTCATGAGGCGGAACCATTGGCGGCCAGTAGGGCCTGCTTAATGGATTTCAGTATGGAACGCTGCACGGTGCGTGGGTTGCCGGGAATACGCGCGCCGGCGGCGGATTGGTGGCCGCCACCGCCAAAGCTGCCGGCGATCTCGGATACGTCGATGGCTGGCACCTTGCTGCGCAGGCTGACGCGTGTGAGCTCAGGCTCGATCTCCTCAAACAGGCAGGCGACCTTCACAGGCTCAATGTCGCGGATGTGATCGATGAGTCCCTCGCTCTCATCGGGCACGGCGCCGGCGCGGGCGTAGTCGCGGCGACGAATCCAGAAGTATGCCACTTGATTTTCCTGCGTCAGCTTGAAGCTGCTGTACATGTGCTTCTGCAGGCGCACTCGGGAGAGGGGAAAGCTCTGGTAAACCTCGTTGCAGATGCGGGCGATGTCAGCGCCTTTGTGTACGAGTTCGGCGGCGGCATGGTAGGTGGCGGGGCGTGTGGTGGGATATTGAAAGCTGCCGGTATCAGTGCTGATGGCGGTGAAGAGGCAGTCGGCAATCTGCGGGGTGATGGGCCAACTGGCCTGCTTGAGAAGTTGGTAGACCAATTCGCCGGTGGAGGCTGAACGGGCGTTGACCCAGTTGATGTTGCCGTAGCGGGAGTTGCTGCCGTGATGATCGATGTTGATGAGCAGTCCGCGGTCTTCAATGCAATCGCAGATGGCACCGAGGCGCTCGTAGTTGGCGCAGTCGGTGGTGATGACACAGTCGAACTTGCGGCCTGACCGTGGCGCGGAGAGCAGCTTGCGGGGATCGAGAAAGGCGAGTTTCTCCGGCATGGGATCCTGATTCCACACGACCACTTTCTTGCCGCGTTCGCGCAGCGAGTAGGCCAGCGCGAGCTGCGAGCCGATGCAGTCGCCGTCAGGCCGCATGTGGCCGCCGATGGCAAAGGTCTCGCAATCCTTCAGCGCATCGAGAATGCGGTCTATGATCTTGAGGCGGCGTTTCATTCGGNCTCGGCCTCCAGTTCCTCAATAATNTCCAACACGCGGTTGCCTTGCTCGATNGAGTCGTCGATGCGGAACTTGATCTTGGGCGTGTAGCGCAGGATCACTTCGCGCGCCATCAGCTGCTGGAATTTTCCACGATCCTTTTGCAAAATTGCCGTGGCCTTCTTGCNCTGAGCGTTTGTGCCAACGATGCCCACATATACGGTGGCCGACTTGAGGTCATTGGCCACGCCCACCTCGTTGATGTTCATTAGTCCGCACTCGGCAGCATCGACCTCGCGTCGAAGGATCTCGGCTAGGGTGCGCTTCAAAAGCTCGCGCACGCGTTGATGGCGCATGGAGGGCATTGCGGGTGGGTTTAAAGCTCCTGGGCGACCTGCTCGAGGTTGAAACTCTCGATGACATCGCCCTTCTCAAAGTCATCAAAGCCGGCCACACGAATGCCGCAGTCCATGCCATTACGGACGACATCCACGTTCTCTTTGAATCGGCGCAGGGAAGAGGTCTCGCCCGTGAATAGCGGGCGACCCTGGCGCATGACGCGCACCTTCCCGCGGGCAATGCGGCCATCGTTCACCACACAGCCAGCGATCACGCCNCCCTTGGATAANGGGAACAACTCGCGCACCTCCGCGCTGCCGATGACCACCTCCTTGGAGATGGGATCCAGCAGGCCGGCCATGGCGTCCTTCACCTCGTCGACCAGNTCATAGATCACCTTGTAGGTCTTGATCTGCACACTGTGATGTTTGGCGAGGTCGGCCACGCCCTTGTCGACCTTGGTGTGAAANCCGAGCACCACACCACTTGAGGACGAGGCAAGGTTGATATCCGACTCGTTGATGGTGCCGACGGCGGCGTGTATTACTTCCAGGCTGACCTTGTCGGACTTGATGTCGTTTAGCGAATCGACAATCGCCTCTGCCGAGCCTTGCGTATCGGCCTTAACGACAACCTTCAAAATCTTGGCTTCNTCCGCAGCAATAGAGTCGAANAGATTCTCTAGCGTGACACCCGCGCCGCGGCCCTCGAGCGCTTCCTTACGGGATTCCTCTGCACGTTCCTCGGCCAGTTCGCGCGCGGCCTTCTCGTTCTCGACCGAGTTAAATTCATCCCCCGCCACTGGCACACCATTGAGCCCCAGTAATTTAGCAGCCACTGACGGACCAGCCTCTTTCAACCGTCGGCCATCCTCGTTGATCAATGCGCGCACCTTGCCGAAAAACTGACCGCAAATCACAAGGTCGCCAACCTTGAGTGTGCCCTTGCGCACAAGCAGGGTGGCGGTGGGGCCGCCTGGCTCCATGGCGGACTCAACCACGTTGCCGACCGCGCGACGGCTGGGGTTGGCTTTCAGTTCCATCAACTCGGCTTGTAGCAGCACGGCCTCCAGTAACTCGTCTAGGCCTTCCTTTTTGAGTGCGGAGATATCGCGGAACTGCGTTTCGCCGCCCCACTCTTCACATTGCAGGCCGTGTTCCTGCAGCTCGGCGCGGGCTTGCTGCGCGTTGGCGTTGGGGTGGTCGCACTTGTTGACGGCCACGATGATCTCCGCGTCGGCCTCCTTGGCGTGGTTGATGGCCTCGATGGTCTGCGGTTTCACGCCGTCATCCGCGGCAATGACGAGGATCACAATGTCAGTAACATCCGCCCCACGGGCGCGCATGGCGCTGAAAGCAGCGTGGCCGGGTGTGTCAAGGAACGTGATCTCTGCTTTCTCCTTCTTCTTTTCAGGATGCGGGAGAGTAACCGTGTAGGCACCGATGTGCTGGGTGATGCCACCGGACTCACCGGCAACGACATTGGCCTGCCGGAGGGCGTCTAGCAGGGTGGTTTTGCCGTGGTCGACGTGGCCCATGACAGTTACGACAGGCGGGCGGGGTCGTAAATCCTTGGGGTCGTCCTCGACGTCCAGCTCNACNTTCTTTTTCTTCTCAGGCACGGGCCGNGGNCCAGTGCCGCGCTCACGCTTGCGNGCCTCAAACTTGAAACCATGCTTGGCGGCAAGCTGCCGTGCGATGTCCTCATCAATTGCCTGNTTGACGTTGGCAAACACACCCAACTCCATGAGGTCGGCAATGAGCTGAAACGGCTTGCGNCCGATAGCCTCGGCGAGTTCACGAACGACAATCGGCGGCTTGAGGGTAATGACCTTGGCGTTTGCNGGNGCGGTGTACTTTGGCTTGGNNGGNTTAGCCTGCTTGTCTGTGCGCTTGTCCGCAGGCTTGTCCTTGGTTTTGCGGCGATCCTCACGCTTCTCGCGCTCTCGGCGCGGGGTACGGCGGGTATAGTCGCCCAAGTCGATGAAGCCCACCTTTGTCGGGCCGACTGCTTCAGCCTCGGCGGTCTCGGGCTGTCCCCCAGTCTCGGTTTCAGCCTCGGCGGTCTCAGGTTGTTCCCCAGTCTCGGCCTCGGCGGTCTCGGTGACGGCCTCTTCTTCCGCGTTGACCGGCTCGGGATCCTCATCCTCTTCAGCGACCTCTTCCTCTGTCGCCTCAACTTCGTCCTCCTCTTCGGCTGGTTCTTCTTCAGGCTGCTCCTCTTCCTCTTGGGCAACAATGAGAACTGGGCCAGTATCGACTGGGGTTTCCTCCGCTACCTCCTCGACAACCTCCTCCTCGGCGTCGGCCGGCTTAAGCTGCTTGGCGATCTCTTCCTCGAGATACTCGGCGGTAATTTTATCCAGCGAGCTGGACGCCACCTTGGCGTTCTTGATATCCAACTCGGCGGCCTTCTCGAGGACGTCCTTGCTCTTGATTCCAAGCCGCTTGGCTATGTCGTAGATT
>PBPF01000127.1 GCA_002724615.1 Verrucomicrobiales bacterium
CTTGTAACGCGTGAGTGTAGGGGAGGAGGCAGGGCGTTCGGGATGGCCTGGGGAGGTGTCCATTCGATGCCTGCGCATGGGCGCGGACTATTTTTCGATCCGGTAGATGTGGGTTTTTGTGCGCAGGAAGAAGGCTTTGCCGGCGACGGCGGGGCTGGCCATGAAGCCAGCGGGGAGTGTGTTTACGGCGAGTTTATTAAATTCGCGTCCGGGGGCGATGGTGGTGGTCTTGCCTTCCTCACTGAAAAAGTGAATACGGCCATCGGCGAATAGGGGAGAGGCGGAGTAGTTGCCGCCTAGGCGTTCACTCCAGATTTCCGCGCCGGTCTTGGCGTCGAGACAGGTGGCAAGGCCGCCCTTGTCATCGACCATGTACATGAGGTCATCGACTAGTAGCAGCGAAGGTTTCTCTGGCGCACCGCTGCGGTGGTAGCGCCAGACGACGTGGCTGTCGGTGACCACGCCTTTGCCTCCGGGACGAATAGCCATTATTTGGCTGCGAGAATATCCGGTGGAAATAAAAATGAGCCCTTGGCCAATGACAGGGCGCGCACCGCAGGAGTGTTGGCCATGTTCCTCCACGCGCCAAAGCTCACGGCCAGTGGCGGGGTCGTAGGCGTAATGGGCCTTGGCGGCGCTGCTAATGAGCACAGGGCGATTGCCAATCCGGGCAATGTGCGGCGTGGCGTAAGCCTTGCGCCAGTCACCGCCTGCCTTGGGCTTGCCGTCCGGGCCAAGATCCTTGTAGTCGACAGAACGCTTGGTGTTCCAAACTGTGCGGCCGTTATTCTTGTTTAAGGCAAAAGCATATTGGAGGTCAGCGCCATCGTGGTGCTGGATGAGCAGGTCGCCAAAGAGAATGGGCGAACTGCCAGAGCCGCGAAAATGGTCACAGACAAAATCACGGCGAGTCCACAATATCTTGAAGGTCTTTGTGTCGATGCAGGCGATGCCGGGCGAACCAAATGTGACGTAAACACGCCCCGACTCAATAACTGGTGTAGGCGAGGCATAGCTGTTGAACTTGTGGCAGAACTGCGGCTTGGCGACATCAAAAAGCTTACGGTCCAACAATATTCGTCCTGTGTCACGGTCGAGGCAAAGCACGGACAGCTTTTTGCCATCCTCCGAAGCCGTTGTTGCCCAAACCTGCTTTCCCCAAACGACAGGGCTCGACCATCCCTTGCCGTGGATGGCAGTTTTCCACTTTACGTTTTTCGTGTCCGACCACTCCAGCGGCAGGCCGGTGGCGTCAGCGTGTCCATTGCCGCGCGGCCCGCGAAACTGCGGCCAGTTTTCCTGAGCGGCAAGGGGCAGGGCGATGATGAGGAGAAATAGGCAGCGCATGACGCGAGTGTTTATGAACGCCCCAAGTGGGGCAATATTTTTTCTGACAACTGATGGCCAAGCAATCGGTTAGTGAAATCTTGACCGTGTGCCTCAGCACGGGGAGAATCGGGAATCCACTGGCAGAGGTCTATTATTATGGCCAAGAAAAATATTAAGAACCACCGGCCAGAAATTCCGCGCAAGACCGTTTATCGGCTTTCCATCTACAATCGATGCCTGCAGCGGTTGGCTGCGAACGGAATCAAGACGGTTTCCAGTGAGGCTTTGGCGCGAGCGGCCGGGGTGAAGTCGCCGCAGCTTCGAAAGGACCTGACGTACTTTGGGCAATTCGGCACGCGCGGGTTAGGCTACGACGTCGAACAGCTTTCGCAGATGATCGTGGATTTACTGGGCACGAACAGCCTTCAGCCGGTGGTGCTGGTGGGTGTGGGCAATTTGGGGCGTGCACTTTTGTCATACCGCGGATTCCAGAAAGAGGGTTTCGAGGTGGTGGCGGCGTTTGACATTGACGCTGGGCGTGCGGCCTCGAAAGAGACTTCGCGTGATGTGTTGCCGATGGAGCAGCTGGGATCAGTAATCCACAAGGCCGGTGTACGTATGGCGATTATTTGCGTACCGCCAGAAGAGGCACAGGAAGTNGCTAACGACCTNGTGGAGGCGGGCGTCACGGGCATCATGAACTTTGCGCCGACGGTNTTGCAGGTGCCGGAGGAGGTGATGGTGAATAACGTCAACCTTGCCATNGAGCTGGAGAACTTGAGTTATTTCATTCAACAGTAAATCAGTTCTTNGNTTTAAAAAATCGCCNGTANATTGTGCGAGTCGACTTNTGCCACTTGGCGACTCTNGACAGCAGCTTTNCCCCGCTAGGCANGCCGCTGCGAATGGCGACGCGGTACTGTGCTTCCTCGTCCTCGGGGAGGACAGTTTCGCCTTCATAGCTCCACCGGCGCAAGGTCAGCTCAAGGCGCTGCAAGGAAGAGTAATTCTCCGCCAGAACGCTGGCATCTTTCTTAGTGATAAGGCGTGACTGTCCAGCCCGTTCGAGGGCGCGTCTGGTGTTGGGTTCATGCCAGCCTTCAGCGAGGCAAAGTGTCTGCGCGATAAATTCCGTATCCATCAATCCGCCCGCGCCGGTCTTGATGGCCAAATCCTCCAANCCCGCAGGCGTTCGCTCGACCTCAGTAATCCGCCGCATCTCGTGGATTTTCTTTTTCCAATCCTTTGAGAACGCAGCCAGAGGCAGGTCGGGCGACCTTAAATTCGAGAGACGGCGCGCGAGGTTTTCAAAGGCGCATCCGGCCTTTTCGGCGCCAGCGATGTAACGGGCGCGGCTGAGGGTTTGAATTTCCCACAACTCACCGCGCGTGCGGTAATAGTGTTCGTGTGCGGCGAGGTCATTGACCAGTAGACCATCGCGGCCTTCCGGGCGCAGGCGAGTGTCCGTTTCCCAGGTCATCCCCGCGTCGGTACGCTCACTCAATAGCGAGATTAATTCTGCGGCCAGCGTGGCGGCGCGTTCGAGATTGCGAGCCTTGCCAGGCGTTATAAACAGAATGTCAAGATCGCTGCCGAAGTTCACCTCGCGCCCTCCAAGTTTGCCAAGGCCGATGATGGAGAAAGGTGGTTTCTTTAGGCGGTGGCGGCGCTGGATGACTTCCATCGCATAACGCAGGCAGGCGTCGGCCAGCGCGCTGAGTTCATCGAGCGTCGTCTCTGTGTCATTAATCTCAAGGATGTCGCGCAGGCCAATGCGCATTTGCTCCGCGCGAAAATATTTACGCAACCAGAGTGACTGGTCGGNGTCATCGGAGCCATACNGCATCTCGNTCAAAATNCTGTCCGCGTCCTTGCGTCGATTCAGCTGGCCGGTGACTTCCAGTTCGTCAATGAGGTCGGGAGACTGGATGGCAGTCTCCGCCAGGAACTCGCTGCGATCAAATGTCAGCAACAGCAGCTCAAACAGCGCACGGTTGGCGAACCATGCTTCATACAACATCCCGCGNGAACCGTAGGCGCTTATGAAACTGTCCAGTCGAGTGAGNACGCGATCTGGGTCGGACAAGGGCGAAATCGGGAACACCTTTTTGCNGTGATAAACCTGAGGACAATGGGACAGCAGCGTGCGNGTNAGGTCTAGCGCAATACGGCTGGTGTGNGCAGGCACGTGCGTGTGCNCCGGNCCCTCGATAAATTCGCGCAGGTGTGGCAGTGCCTGGTCAATATCGCGAAATCCGTGTGTTGNNAGAATCTCCTCCCAAGCCTCCTCTTGCCCCGAGATTTCTTCCGGCAACACTNGTGTCACTTCACTGGCTTCTGTCCTTTGCACCTGGTCAAAAACGCGACGCACGCGAGTCATGTGCTTGGTCATCGTGCGGTTAAACGTGCCCGCATTGGTGAACCCCATGAGTCGCGCCAAGCGGATCNGGCTCGCGCGATCTTCCGGCACCGTGTGTGTTTGCAGATTGTGCTCCATTTGGAGGCGATGCTCGACATCGCGCAGGAATCGATAGGCTTCCGTAAGTGCATCGGCNTCGNCTTCGGGCAAGTNGCCGTACTGCGCGAGTCTTGGCAACGTAGGCAACGTCTGCGAATTTTGNANAAAAGGCTGACGGCCGGCATGCAGCAACTGAAGTGTCTGNACGATAAATTCGACCTCCCGAATGCCTCCGCGCCCGAGCTTCACATTGCNATGCAGCTCGCCTTCGCGNACCACTTGTTCCTCGATCAGNCGCTTTAACGCCCCCATCTCAGACAAAGCTGCCTCGCTCAGCGAACGCGGGTAACGGAATGGCTGGGTCATCTCGATAAATTCAGCTGCAAGTTCTGCGTCACCCGCGATGGGGCGAGCCTTGATGAGCATCAACCGTTCCCAAAGCTCACCCCATTGCGCGTAGTAATTCTCGCAACTTGCCAGAGACCGGGCCAGGGGACCTGCTTCGCCTTCTGGTCGCAGGCGAAAGTCAATGCGGTACAACATACCCTCCTCCGTGGCGCCGCCCACAGCCGCGATAAATTCCTCCGTAAGCTGATTAAAATAATCGTGTGAAGCAATCAGTCCCTTCGCATTTGATCCACGCGGCTTAGCCTTAAAGGTTTGCCCTTCATCTCCATAAATCAGCATTACGTCAACGTCGCTGCTGTAGTTCAGTTCCTCTCCACCCAGCTTTCCAAGTCCGATCAAGGAATACGGCGTCTCGCGCCAGCGTCCATTCTCGTCCTGATGCCAAGGGACGCCAAAGCGCTGGCTGATTTGTGTTTGGCAGACCTCCAGCATCGCGCTCAGTGTCACATCCGCCACTTTCGCCAACTCAGCTGTGACTTCGGCCACATCCCCTAGTTTTGCCAAGTCACGAGCTGCGATACGTGTCATCTCACGCACCTTGAAACGACGCACTGCATCCAAGGCTTCATTGCCCGACAGGCTTTTCAGCAGGCCAGCGAGTTCACGCTGCAAGCCCGTAAATTTTCGTGGTGATTTCAATGCCTCGGCATCGAAGACCTCCAGCAATTCAGGATCTGTTGCGAGCCAGTTGGGGATGATCGCCGAACCGCCGAGTACGGTTGCAAGAATTTGGCCGTCGCCTTTACAATGCTATGATCCGCAAAGGGTGGACACAAAGCGAACTCTCGCGCCGTGCCGACGTTAAACGGGACAGCGTGTCCACTTATGTCCGGGGCGTATCTCTACCGGGC
>PBPF01000128.1 GCA_002724615.1 Verrucomicrobiales bacterium
GCGGCCCTTCTCAGTTGGACATGTGGGACCCCAAGCCCCACGCGCCCGAGGAAATTCGCGGGCCCTTCGCGCCACTGGCCACCAACGTGCCCGGCATCCAGTTCACCGAGTTGCTGCCGCGCACCGCGAAACATGCCGACAAGCTGGCAATCGTCCGTTCGCTTCACCACGGCAGTGCCAGCCACGACACCGGCATCATGTACACCCTATTAGGCACCAGTTCACCGCCGAACAACCGCTCCTTTCCGCCAACGCGGCAGGATCATCCCGGAATTGGCGCGGCGTTGCAGGCGGTGCTGGGTTCGCCCGGTGAATTGCCCGCATGGGTGGTTGCGCCGCGGGTGTTTACTACCGGAAGCCTGTTTTTCAAGGGGCAAACCGGTGGTTTCCTGGGGCCAGCTTTTGACCCGTTTGCATTGGATGAACCGAAGAAAAACTCGCTCGAAGAAAAGGAATTCGCACTACAGTCGATGAGCCCCATGGAGGGTGTGGACGCCGCCAGATTCAACTCGCGCAAAAGTCTGTTGGGCAATTTGGAAGCCTTTACCGACGCGCAACTGGCTGCAGCAGCAATTGATGAGACAACCAAGTACCGTGAGAAAGCCTACTCGATGCTCTCTTCGGACGGCGCCAAGCGCGCGTTTGACTTGAAGCGCGAGCCCGCCAAGTTGCGTGACCGCTACGGCCGCAACGAGTATGGCCAGAGCTTTCTTCTGGCTCGCCGACTGGTGGAATCCGGCGTGCGAATGGTCAATGTCTTCTGGACGTTTTATGGCAAGGATGGGTGCCAGTTTAACCTGTGGGACAATCACGGCATTGATGGCCCTGTTTGCGGTGGTTACAGCAAAGGCGTGGACATGATCCGGGCGCCGTATTGTTGCCCGTCCTTCGACCTCGCTTTCTCGGCGTTACTGGAGGATTTAAAACAGCGAGGTATGCTGGACGACACGCTGGTGGTGGTCATTGGTGAATTCGGGCGCACGCCCAAAATAAATAAGACCGCAGGTCGCGATCACTGGCCCAACTGCTACTCCGCCGTTCTTGCCGGCGGTGGCGTGAAGGGGGGACAAGTGTACGGTCGCAGCGACAAGCACGCGGCTTATGTTGCCGACAACCCCGTAACCCCAGACGATTTTACCGCCACCATTTACCACGCCTTCGGCCTCCCACCGGGAACGCCTGTGCATGATCCCGAGAACCGCCCAATCCCCATCTCCAAGGGGCGCCCAATCACGGCGATTTTTTAATCAACCTGCTGGCTGGAGCGCAAGGAGCTGGTTCTCTGCAGGTAGGCTGATGGGGTTTGAGTAGTGGTAAATTTTGCAGAGTTCCTTCTCGTCCTCAACCACCGGGGTTGGTTGCTCGATCACAAAGTCGGCGAAGTGTGGTGCGTTAAAGGCCACAAACGCCAGGCTGAGACTCGCGATGAGGGGCTGTGTTGGCGTGGACAAGTCGGGGAACGCGATCGGGCCTGTGTCGACTTGGTACATCTTCTTGTCCAAGCTGATGTTCATGGTTTTTACGGGACACTCGATGACTGCGCTTAGCTTCGTCTCGGCGTTTCGAATCGTGGTACGCGAGACAATGGGCGTGCCGGCCGCTGTGGCATCACGGATTTTCTCCCACGTATCCAGCACGGTGACCTTGCTGGCCTTGCGTAGTTTCAGGTCAGGCTTGCCCCAGACGTCTTTGGATTTCACGACGCTGCGGTAGCCTTTCGTCAACCGTGCATGCCGACGAAAGATCAGCAAGTCTTCCACGTCGTCCCCGCCAAAGATGGGCATAAAGTCGTAATTGTCCTCAATGAACAAGTCCTTGTCGCCAAACGTGTTTTCGCTCTTGCAGGAGGCACATTGGTAAAACACCTGTGTGACCTTCGTTTCCTCGTGGATGATGATCGTCCGGCTCTCGACCCAGAACCGCACCGCGTTGAACGACTTGGTGCCGTTTAAGAAAGAGAGTCCATAGTCTAGCGTTTTCATGTCAGTTTCTTTTGCGGACTGGTCCTGTTTGGTGTTTGCAATCACGGGCCATGCGCCAAATGCACAAATCGAGCCCACGCCGCCAGCGACAAATTCGCGCCGGGTTGGCCCGGGTGTGTTTTCAGGATTGAATTTTGGAGTCATGAAACATGCAGTTGGTCATGGGTTGGACGTGAGTGACAGCCTGCGCTTCACACGAAGAGGTGGCTACCGCATAGTGTGAAGTTCCAGTGCGGAAACCACGCGCGGCTTGGTCGACTTTTCAGATCGCTGAACCAGCTGCATAACGGCCCGGTTATGGCCGATGCGCAGAATATCCGTTTTCACCGAAGCCGACAATCGATTGGGCTGGATCCGTTTTAGGCCCTTTACCGGCTTGCCATTTAAAGACACCACCACCACGTCCTCGATCTGCAAGTTGTCCACCTGCATTTCCACGGTGACTCGACCAGTCAACTTATCGCCCACGCGGATGGTCGCCGACAGTGGCTTGCCCTCCGGCAACGCCTTGGGCAACACGCAGTGCAGCCAATTGTACTGGTACGCGCGCTGGGGTCGACCGCGATCCGCAGCGAACATCACCCGCGGTCGCGCGCGCAGTGCGTTGGGGTTGCCCAATTCTTTCAACAAACCGGCCATGTACGCACCGGTCTTCTCGCTGTTGTTTTTCGTATGTGGAAACCAATTGAACAGATAGATGCCATCCGCGCCCTGCGACCAGTAGTTGAGAGCCAAGCCCGTGGCCAACTCGGCGGGAATTGGGTTGTACTTGCTCGGCCAGCCGTAAAGGACCGGATACACGTGGATGCCACGGGGCGCGGCGAGTTTTTTAAACTCCCCCACCTCAATGTCCATCACGCCACTGCCCAGACTGATGTGATCCACGAGCCCTTGCTCGATCCAAGCCGGCACATCGTATCCATCAAGTTGGCAGGAGCGCAGGCTTTCGTTGACTCGGACCGCCAGCCGAATGGGCCGACCACGCGCCTTGCCTCGCTGGTCGAGATGGGCACGCACACGCCTTAACAGGCCGGTCAATAGCGGCGCGTTCTTTGCCTCAGTACCCGGCAGGAAATAAGGCGCGCTCCGGAGGAAATCAATCTCCAGCCCATCGAAGTCGTATTTCTCAAACAGCTCTTCAATGACGCGAAACTTTAGCTCGCGCACTTCCGGGATGGCAAAATTCAGCGCCGTAGGGAAACTGGTCACTTCACCGTATTTCTTTGGGCCAATCAGCCAGTGGGGATTGTTTATTTTAAACGTCGGCTTTTCATCCGGAATGAACGAGTCGTGGATATCGTTAATGCGAAAGCTGTAAAAAACATCGAGCTTGCGTTTGCGGGCCTCACGCACGACGACCTTTGGTGGGTCATTGCCTTCTTCAATCCAACGGTCAATGTACGTGCGTGGCTTGCCTGCACGCTTGCCGGTTCGCTCCAGGACCTGACTATCGTAGTTGGCAGTGTTACCACCCGCGCCGTCGCACCAGAACAGTGCGTCCACGTGGCTGTCTGCCAGCGGTTCGAAGAGATTGGCAATCCACTGCTTGAGATCACCCTTGGCATCCTTGGCTACGGCATGGCCGTCACAATTGAAAATGACGCGATATTTTTTTGCCGGCTCGCGTGCGGTCACGAGGCTGCAGGCGAGCAGAGATAACAGGATTGGCTTTAACATTTTCATGATGGCTTAGCCCGCTGTGCGAGTTGGTTGAGGTTCACAATGCTTGTGCCGGCCTTCTCGGCGAGGTCGCAGATGAGGTCGATGACACGGAATTTCGGATCCACTACGCCTAGGCAGGATGGGTGGGCGAGGTAATCATAAACTGCCCCGTGCGCAATGCACCACTCGATGGAAAGACGGATGGCGTCGAGGTACCAGTCGAGCTTCCAGCGGCCGCTACGGAAGCCGGTTACGTCGCTGATAGGGCTCATGGGTACCTCGATGAGGCCGCTCGGGTAAACCCACGGCTGCGCGTTCGCCTGCGCGGCGACGATTCCCTCCAGAACCTTAGCGGTCGGCTTGGCCTCACGTGTCAACGGATGCGGCGGATAATGGCTGCTGCACCACTTGAAACCCTCTTTGAGCAGCATCTTTTGAATATCGGGTCGATCCTTTAAACCGCCGCGAAATCCGCCAGGTGTGCGAAACCCATCGGGCGTGATGCCGGCACGCTCCTTCATCGCGAGGGTGGTCTGTGAAATATTCTCGCGAATCACCTCCGTGGTGGACTTGCCGCGAATCAACCACGGGGCGGCACGGAAGCGGTACTGAATGTCCTCCGGCTTCTTTGCGAGTACGTTGACATGGTCGTAGGTGTGATTGCCCACCGGATGACCGGCGGCGGCAATGGCCTTCAGCCAATCGACGTTCGGCTGTTCCAGCACGCGCCCAACGCAGAAATTGTGCACCAACCCGCCACGTTTTTTGACGCGTTCACAGACCGCCACCGTGTAAGCCTTCGTTGTTGCGTCGAGATTGCCTTTCTCATAGTCCCACTTAGTGATGCCACGCTGGGGATAATGCCGCGACATCTCGAGATCCAGCGTGATGGCGATTAGTATTGGGCGGGGCTTGGCAGCCAGCACTGGTCCGGCACATGCCGTGGCAGCAAGGAATTGGCGGCGGTTCATGCTTCCAAATTAGCAGGGTCGGCCGGGCGCGCAAGCGTCGGTTTGAGAGTGCAACTGCAACAGATTTGGGATAGCCTGCGCCTTATCGAATGGGGCATGCGCGTACGGATGACATCCAACTGAAAATGAACCTGCGTACTCCAACGCGCCGCGGTTTTACACTGATTGAGTTGCTGGTGGTGATGCTGGTGGTGGGTCTGCTGGCAGCAATGCTATTGCCGGCGCTGACGAAAAGCCGCACCAGCGCGTTGCGCATCAAGTGCATGCACAACCTCGGGGGGCTGGCGCGGACGTTCATCAGTTTCACCAGCGAGAACAAGGAGCGATTGCCGTGGAAGTTGACGGCTCGACTACAGCAGCTGCATTTCGGGAATGTAAAAAAGGATGAGAGTCAGGAGCGGTCTGATTTTTACAGCCCCACCACCGACACGATTTTTGCGGTGCGAGACCTTAGGGACGGTTTAGCTGGCGGCGCTGCGCTTGTTTCTCCTTGCGATCCCGAGCGCGAAGCTGCCAATGAAGAGCTGCGCGAACGTTGGAACACCTTCGATGCGAGCACCGGGAATCCTCTCGATCCGCCCACGGGCCTGAGTTATGTGCTGATGCAGGGTGCGGACACTTCACGCCCCTCCACAATGTTGGCCGCCACCCGCAACCTAGTCGGCCAAGATCCTGCTGATCCGGAAGATGTCACCAAACTGGATGACCTCGGCGCCGCGCGCTGGGTGGGCCATGATGACCACGGCAAGTTCATGCAGGAATACGCCATGGCCAGTCTTCATTCCAATGAGGGTCAGTACGCCATGGCTGATGGCAGCGCCGCCAAGGGGCGAGACCGGGATTTGCTTGATGCAGACCGTGACCTTGGCCCGATTGTGTTGGCGCACGTGACCTCGCGCGGCGGCGTGACCAAGGGCGAGTCAAGTCGCGTGATTATTCGAGAGTCCAGCGCGCCGATGATCAAGACCACCAGCGAGTACCTTGTCACAATCAGCGGGACGCAGACCAACTATGGGCCCGATGGCAGTCGGGTGGGGCAGCAGCCCCTTACCCAGCGAGTAACGCTCCTCTTGCCTCGCAACCTGCGCACGCAGCCCGGTTACTGGAATCTTGGCGAATATGGCAAGGATTACCCTTGGAAATTCGAGAGCGACACCATCCAGGGTCGTGACACGACGGGAAATTTTTTTGGCGAGTTCACCGCGCGCGTGGAGGGAGAGAGGTTGGTTGGCACGATTGAGGGCTGGAAAGTGAGCATGGACCACTGGGGCAATATGAACGCACCACGCACCGCCACCTTTAAAGGCACGCTGGACGGCGTCCGCAAGAACATCCGCGGAAATTAACCGGGAATGTTTTAAAGCCGTTGGGCGAAATGAATCTGGCGTGCGATTTCCTGAAACCCGCAGGAAGGATATAGCGTTTGTCCGATGGGATTGCTTTCCATGGTTTCGATAACGGCAATCTCCATTCCTTTGGTGCGGAAATGGGCGAGTGCATGTTCGATGAGTGCACGGCCGATGCCTTGCCCGCGAGCGTTCGCGGTCACGGCAAGGTTGGGGATACGGCCTTTGGCGGCCTCGGCATCCATGCGGGTCGAGATGTAGCCGACTACCTCTCCATCTTGTTCTGCGACAAAAATGCCGGCGGCATCCGCGGTGACGTCTTCATCCACGTGACGGGCTTTGCGCCATTTCCAATCACGGTCTCCCACGGTGCCCAGCGCTTTTTCGATTGCGTGATCGACCGAGACTCCAGTGAAGCCCTCAATGGTGATCGCCTTGATTGCCTCCAGATCATCGGGCTGGAACGGCCGGATGGCGGCGGTCATTTTTCCCCCCGCAGCGGCCCGCGTCCTTGACGTTTCATGATGCTAGCCAAGGCCTCCTTGGCGAGGTTTGCGGTGACAGAGTCCTTGCTTGAAAGGCGCGCCATGAGCGGCAGGGCACTGCGCTGGGTGCCTTGTTGGGCAAGCAATTGCAGGGCCACCTGACGGTTAGCGGCGTTGGGGTCACTCAGCAGGCCGATCAATGCCGGCTCGGCGGCTGTGCCAAGGCGCGCGAGGGCGATAATGGCGGGCGCGACCTCCAGCCGACGCGAGAGGTGGCGGGCGATGGGTCGCGCCGCGCGTGCGTCGGGTAGAAGGCCGAGGGCATCCAGTGCTGCCCAGCGGACGGTCATGGAATGGTCGTTTAGGCGCGCGACGAGCGCGGGTATGGAACTGGAATCGCCCCACACGGCCAGGGCGCGGCAGGCGGCCTGACGGGTAAAGGGATCGGTGTCGGTGAGCACGGGCACGAGTGCGGCAGCGATTTCCGCCCGGCCCTTGCCGGGCTCAGCACGGGCCAGCAGGTCGGCCGCACGATGGCGGGGAAAAGACACACGACGCTGCAGGTCACGCAAGGCCTCGNTGCGCTGCTCGGTGGTGAGTGGTCGGCGTTCCTTGTTGCCGGCTGGTGTTGGTGGCTTGAGGGCTTGAGTGCGGTCGCGGCCTTCCAGCAGCGTGTAGCTGATCTTCATGGGCATCACCTTTATTTCGCCGGCNGTGGTTTGTTTCACCTCGGCATCGAATTGCAATGAGCGGAAGATCCCTAATTTCTTGTCGAATACCAGTGTGCCTTGACCGGAGGCGGCGATGGTGGCGTTGCCTTCGCCGGGTTTGGTGGTCAACGTGTAGTCCTTGCGGATGCTAACCAACTCGCCCTTGGTGCCAGTGACGGTGTAGGTGATCTTCTGGCTGCCCCGCAGCGGGGTTTTCTTGATTTTCACCAGCCGTCCACCGCCCTCAATTTTTTCGCGTGTCTCGTGTATCACTTGCACATCGCTCTCGACAGCCCACGTGTCGACGGCCTCGGCGGGGAGTGTCTCGATGATCATCGAGCCGGGGTTGGCCAAGTCGCTGACCGGCGCAGGACCACCGTTGCTGATTAGCCATTGGCCCTGTCGGCTAATGACTGCGTCGAAATGCGGCCGCAGTTTGCGGCCCACGCTGCCGCCATCAAAGTGTCGCCATCCTATTTTGAAAATGCCGAATGGCGGAAACATCCGGCCGCGTCCGGTGTGCCGCTGGATGGACGTCAGGTCGTGGTTGCGTATGGTGAAGCCATGCTCGTTGGCTGCTCGCACGCTGTACACCGCATGACCGCGCGCGCTGCTAATGTAGTCCGTCGTGCGGGCCACGATGTCTAGGCGGTAGACATAAATCTGCCCGCGTTTCCAACCGTATTCCAACGCCTGATCGGCCCAAGCGGACGCTGCCGCTAAGCTCGCCAACAAGAAAAAACCCCCTCTCATCNCCCCCAATCAAAACCCAGTTCGCCGCTGTCGCAAGTAGAAGTTATTCAACGTGGGCGTTGCCGACTGACTGAAGCCGTTGTAACCTCCGGCATGTCCGTCAAATTCCATCTGGCCGCGTTGGGTCTGCTTTTAAACTCGTTCCATCTAGCGGCCGATGCGCCGGCTGNGCCAGTTCGTGTGCTCGACCAGCACCGCATGTATCACCTCGGCACTCAGGGCTTTCCGGAGTGGGAGGAATNTGCAGGCAAAAAACCACACGGCAGACGNGTGGACATACGTTTTCGCGCCGTCAAAAACCGCACGCCGCAAATCCTCCGCCTTCGCCAGCGCCAGGTCAAGACACGCTGGCCTGTGTTGTTGAACAACAAGCGCATCGGCTGGCTGCTGTCCATTGACCCTGCGCTGTGGCATTCCGTCACTATTCCTGCGGGCGCGCTGAAGGACGGTGACAACACCCTGTCNGTCGTTTCGCCTAAACAGACTGACGATATCGAGGTGGGNGATTTTCAGCTCGTGCAAGATNCCGATCTTTCCCGCCTGCTGGGGCAACAACTGGNCATAACCGTCACCAGTGACGNCGCGGAAAAGCCGATTCCCTGTCGCATTACCATCGTNGACAAGNCCGGCACACTGGCCGCCATCGTGCCCAAGGGNGAAAAACAACCACTCGCCCTGAGGCCGGGCGTGATTTACACCGGCAACGGCCATGCGCTTCTCGGGCTGCATCCCGGCAAATACACCGTGTACGCCTCGCGCGGGTTTGAGTACANCGTGGCCAAGGCGGAAGTGGATCTGACACAGCCAGTCGACAAGTCCCTGCGCTTATCCATCCGCCGTGAAGTGCCCACGCCCGGATTGGTCTCCATCGACACTCACATCCACACTCTCACTCGCAGTGGGCACGGCGACTCCAGCGAGGTCGAGCGCATGTTCACCATTGCCGGCGAAGGCATCGAGTTGGCCGTGGCCACTGACCACAATCACCACGCCGACTATCGTCCCGTGCAAAAAGCAACCGGCACCACACCGTTTTTCACCAGCGTAATCGGCAATGAGGTCACCACCAAGACCGGTCACTTTAATGCTTTTCCCATCGCGCCCAACAGCCCCGTGCCCGACTACAAGCTAGGTGACTGGACCAAGTTGATGGCCTCAATGCGTGGAACCCCCGGCGTCCGCTCTATCGTGTTGAACCATCCGCGCAATGTCCATAGTGGCTTCAGCCCTATGGCTCCAGAGCACTACAACAGCGCAACTGGTCGNAACCTCTTTGGTGCTCCGTACAGTTTTGATGCGATGGAGGTCGTCACCTCCGCCGCCATGCAGTCAGACATCATGGCGCTTTACCGCGACTGGTTTGCGATGCTCAACTGGGGCCATCACATCACTGCTGTCGGCTCCAGCGACACGCACGATGTCAGTCGTTTCATCCTCGGACAGGCCCGCACCTACCTTGAGTGTCCCGACGGCGATCCTGCGAAGATCGACGTTGCCAAGGCCTGTGACAGTTTAAACAAAATGCGCGCCCTCGTGAGCATGGGGCTGTTGGTAAAGCTGAAGGTGGACGGCAAATTTCGTGCTGGCGACATCGCTACGGGATTGGAGGGCAAGATACGTGTCCACACGCGTGTGCTTGGCCCTTCGTGGGTGACAGCTACTCGCTTGCGGCTGTTTGCGAATGGCGTGATGATTCGTGAGAGGAAGATTGGCGGCCACGTGCCGGATAAAAATCCAGTCGTGAAAGACGACCACACGTGGATCCTTTCGCGTCCGCGTCACGATGTGCATCTGGTTGCCATCGCCACAGGCCCTGGTATCACCGCGCCTTTTTGGGAAAGCCCGCGTCCATACCAGCCCACCTCGCGAAAACACCAGCCCCAAGTGCAGGGTTCCACAAATCCTGTCTTCATCGATGGCGACCGCGACGGTCGCTACACCCCACCGCGTTTGCAGGCCGGTGATCTATTAAAGAAACACAACCGCGACGTCGACGCCATGATCACCGCCCTCCGTTCGCGCGATGAGGCCGTGGCCACGCAGCTTGCAGGTCTCTTGCACGACGCCGGTCACGACGTGCGCAAACTACAGTCGCGGGTCGCGCGCATTCCTGCCGCCCGCGCTGGATTCGCTGCTTTTGTTGCCACGTTGCCGCCCAAAGCCCCATAGTCGGCCGTGCACTT
>PBPF01000129.1 GCA_002724615.1 Verrucomicrobiales bacterium
CCCTTTACGCCCACATAGAAGACCTTGGACAACAGGTAAAGCCCAGCCCGGAAAAAGGCGGCTTTCTTGTCACGTCGTTGTCCAAGGATGACCTCCAGGGCGAACGTCTCGAATTGTTCCTGCCAAGCGCGGAGGTTTTCGCGCATGCTGATATTGTGCCAAAGAAGGGCGTGCACGGCAAGGTTGGAGGGGGTGAGCTTGGCACGCGTTGGCTTTTAAGCTAAACTTCGGTCATGCGATGGTGGCGTGGTTGGATTGTTCTGCTTCTTATACTGGCAGTGTCTTTGGTGCCGGCGCCGGTTAGGGGTGCCGAGAAGGGGCCGCCGATCGCCGGNCCGGTCTCTGTGTATGTGTTGCCGATTCACTGGGACATAATGCCCTCTCTTTTGAAGCTAGTGGAGCGCGGTATTGAGGAGGCAAATACGGCGAAAGCGGATGTTCTAATTCTGGATTTGCATACGGACGGGGGTCGGGTNGATGTGGTGGAGAAGATCCTCAAGTTGTTGGAGGGATTNCGGCCNGATAAAAAAGATGCGTTGACGGTAGCGTTTGTGAACAAGAATGCCNTGGAGGCGGGGGCGTTGATAGCTTTGGGGACAAAGCGGATTTACATGGCACCGGGTTCACTGATTGGGGGCGTGGAACCAAGGTTGATGAGCCCTGGAGGGGCGGCAATTCACGGGGTGGAGGGGTCCATGGAGGAGAAAATGAATGTGTTTGTGCGAGGGTTGGCNCGCGCGTCGGCGAGCCGCAATCGGCACAACGAGGCGGTGGTTGANGCGATGATTAATGNGGANCATCCCAGCTTAGAGATTGCGGGTGAAGTGATTTCGCCACAGGGAGAGTTGCTGACCATGACGGCGCANGAAGCGGAGAGGCTCACGGGGGATCCNCCGGTNACATTGTTGAGTCAAGGAACGAAAGAGAAATTGGAGGATGTGCTGGCGGCGTTGGGGGTGTATGATGCGATGGATGGTAGGCGTCCTGACTTGGAGGACAGCGGACTNAACCCTGCGGTGGTTGTGCGNTTGGAGCCAACAGATTATGAAATAGCCGGGATCTGGTTTGCAACAATCAGTCCGTTGTTGATGATTGCGGGGATTGTCGGATTACTCATCGAATTCAAGACACCTGGGTTTGGCATTCCGGGAATGATCGGGGTCGGGGCATTCCTTTTGTTTTTCGTTGGAGGCTACATGGCNGAATTGACTAGCAAGGAATGGATGATCGGATGTTTTCTGTTGTTTCTGGCCGGACTACTGATGGTGGTATTGGAGTTTTATGTGTTTCCAGGAACAGTGGCGCTGGGGGCGATCGGGGGAATAATGGCACTAGCTGCGTTATTATTCGCGCAGCTTGACTTAAGCGAGCGCAACTGGCACATGCCGGCGATGCCCGAGGTGACCGGAGCACTCTTAAAGATGTTTATCGCGGTGATAGGGGCGGCACTGGTGTTGTGGGTGCTGGCAAGGATGCTGCCTCGAACAGATGCCTACAACCGGTTTGCAGGAATCGCGGAAAGTGGGGTGGCATCGACAGAGGCGNTGCTGGCGGAGCAGGAGGAGCGTNTGGGGCAACTGGGGGTGACGAAGTCGCCCTTACAACCGGGGGGCAAGGCNATGTTTGAAGGCGAATTGCTGGACGTGATTTCGGAGGGGGAACCTGTGGAAGCNGGCCAGCNGGTGCGAATCATTGGCCACAGTGGCAACGCNGCNGTAGTTGAATTGGCTGGCGACTAGTTGGTTTGATTGTTGCCGGTGGCGTTAGCGTTCTGGGGTGGCGGCAAGGTGGCGTTGGAGTTTTTAAGAGGGTCAGGAAGCTCGGACGGGCTGGGGCGTTCCAATGTCTGGCTGAAGCTCATCCCAGGAAGTTCCCCGTATTTCACAAATTGTTTTTCATCAAGCACAGCGGCAATGGCAGTATTTAACAAATCCTGCTCAGACTGGAGGTTTTGGTTGAGGCTGGCTTGCGCGGCCTTGCGGGCTTGGCCGACGTGGGCTTTCATTCGCTCACGGCTCTCGTGATAGATGGTGCGTATTTTTTCGACCTGATCGGTGGATAGGCCGAGATCGGCGGTAAGCCGGGAAATCGACGGGCGGAATATTTGGATAGCTTGCTTGGCGGCCGCGGGCTCGGTGGGCTGTGTTTTGTCTGGAGACTTGNGCGCTGCGCGATGGAAGAGGAAAAATCCAGTCGCCACCCCGGCACCAAAGATCAGCAGGGTGGCAAGTGGGACTTTCCAGGATTGCATTATTCCGCCGGCAGCTCGATCACCAGCGCGGCGATTTCCTCCACCTCGGAGGTGGTGGTAGATGCCGGATGGTTGTTTTGAGCCGGCGAAACAGACAACCAAGCTACTGCCGCGAATGCGGCCACGGCGGANTAGGGCACCACGGCCCGCCACAGCATTCGGCCNACCGCCAGCCACGAGTCAGGCTCGGGCTGTTCGGCGATGTGCGCCATGATGCGCTTTTCAAACGCGTAGGGCACACGGTCGCTCGGGGGATNGTTTTTCGCCGTTTTCAGTAGTTTTTCTATGATTACGTCCAGTTTCATTTCCTCTCATTTTCTGAGACGAACTCCGGCTCNGGTCGGTTACAAATACTTTTCAGGTGCTACTTTGGCCAGCATATTTCGCATTTTCTCGCGCGCGCGGTGGGCAGTCACTTTCACTTTTGACTCGGACCATTCGGTCAATTCCGCAATCTCTTTCACCGATTTGCCCTCAAGGTCCAGCATCGTTATTACTAGCCGGAAATCCGCCGACAAACCTTCAAGNAGCCGGTCCACCAGTGCCTTGGCGGCTGCCTGGCCGGATTCACGTTCGACATTGTCCTCGCCCACGTTTTCCAGCCAATCGTTCTCGTCGTCAGATAAGTCCGTAGCGTTCCACTCCCGATTGCGCTGGTGTTTGCGAAGAAAATCATAGCAGGTTCGCGTGGCCAGCCGCATCAGCCAATGCTCAAAGGGGGCGTCTGCACGGAATGTCGAGAGCTTCTGATATGCCTTGATGAAAACCTCCTGGACGATGTCTTCCACCTCGCTATCACGCCGGGCGTAACGCCGGGCGGTAGCAAATACACGCGGCTGATACTTGACGACCAAAGGCTCGAAACTCGCAGCATTGCCTGCCAGCACTTCCGCGATGAGATCCGGGTCGGGCGTTTCCATCCGCGCGCAGCCTAGCAAAAAACCGGTCTCAACAAAAACGAAAGCCACGTCCAGTTGGCTGTGACTTCCAGCTTAAAGGCGACTCTTGATGCAATTTAACGAAGATGCCGGTAGCCATCACCATGGTGTGTCTGATTATGTTCATGATAATCACTAAAAAACCCCAAAAAACTCTACATTCTCCAGACGAGAACATCTCCGTCTAGATGCAAAATCTCGGAAAATTGAGGATTTTTTCTGAGTTGACACCCCTTCCGGTTGGGAATAACCTCCCGCCCCGTTTGTGGAGGGCATTTTCCCCGTTTGCGCAAACACGACTTTTTTGTAGGCATAGGACAGATGACGGAAATCAGGCTTAAGAAAGGTGAATCGGTCGAACGCGCCCTGCGTCGGCTGAAGAAGAAGATCGACCGCGAGGGAACCCTCAAGACCGTGCGTAACCATCGCAGCTACGAAAAACCGAGCGAGAAAAAGCGGCGCAAGATGAAGGCTGCCCGGTTTTCGGCGATGCTCGCCGCGCGGTATGCCGATTATTGAGCTTGGTTTCAACCACTTGAAGCGCGCCAACGAGCGCGCTTTTTTTTTGCATGCGCGAAAACGCCATCCAGATTATTCGCCGCCTCGGCGATGCCGGATATGAGGCTTACCTTGTGGGTGGCTGTGTGCGGGACCAGTTGCGCGGGGTGGAACCGGAGGATTTTGACATTGCTACCGACGCGCGGCCAGACGAGATCGAGGCAATCTTTCCGCGTACCGTTGGCGTCGGCAAACAGTTCGGCGTGATGATGGTGCTAGAGGGTGGGGAGGAATATCAAGTTGCCACCTTTCGCACCGAGACTGGCTATGCGGATGGTCGTCGACCGGACGAGGTTACTTTTTGCGATGCCCGAGCCGATGCCGAGCGACGCGATTTTACCGTCAATGGATTGTTTCTCGATCCCCTCACAGACACTCTACAAGACTGGGTGGGGGGGCAGGCCGACCTTACTGCTCGTCGCTTATGTACCATAGGTGATCCCGGCGAGCGTTTTGCGGAGGATCACTTGCGGCTCTTGCGCGCCGTTCGCTTTGCTGCACAGCTCGATTTCCAGATTGCCCCTGAAACCTTCCAAGCCGTCAAGGATCACGCTGCCAAGATTGCCAATACCAGTGCCGAGCGCATTCGCGACGAACTGATCAAAATCTTCCGTCCGCCGCATGCCGCTCGCGGGCTCGACCTCCTGCGCGATTCCGGCCTCATGGCCTATGTTTTTCCTGAGCTTCTTGCCACCATTGACAGTGACCAGTCTCCTGACTACCACCCTGAGGGCACCGTCTACAACCATATCCGCCTCATGCTTGAAAAGCTTCCCGGCAATTGCGATCCGCGCTTGCCGTGGACGGTACTGCTTCACGACATTGGCAAGCCTGCCACCGCCGCAATCGGTGACGATGGTCGCATCCACAATTACGGTCACGAGCGCATTGGGGCTGAGATGGCCGCCGACATCCTACAGCGCCTTCGCTTCCCTCGCCGTCAGATTGACGATATTGTCCTCACTGTCCGGCAGCATATGACCTTTCGCAACGCTCCGCAAATGCGCAAGGCCAAGCTCCGCCGCATGCTCCTGCGCCCCACCTTCGATCTTGAACTGGAACAGCATCGGCTCGATTGCGAAGGCTCGCACCGCAAGCTGGATATTCATGATTATTTGAAACGGGAGCAGGCCGCCCTCGCCGCGCAACCTGAGCTCATCCCGCCCCTCGTTCGCGGTGAGGATCTTATCGAGCTTGGTATCCCCCCCGGCCCCGGCCTTGGAAGCCTTATTGAGGCCATTCGCGACCGTCAACTCGCCGAGGAATTCACCTCTCGTGAACAGGCTCTTGCTTGGGCCAAGGAAAACACTGTCCAATGAACGGCTCCGACCGCTAGACTGCCGCTTCACATGGACAAGCTCCTGCTGGTTGATGACGAGGCTGATGTGCGCTACTCCTTCGAGCGCATCTTTGGCGCTGATGTGGATCTCCACACCGCAGGTAGCGGCGAGGAAGCTCTCCAGATCATTCCTAAACTTGGGCCCGATCTAGTCATCATGGACATCCGTATGGGTGGCATTAACGGCATCGAGACACTCCAGCGCCTGCGCAAGTTCGACTCCAAGACCCCCGTCATCCTCATGACCGCGTTTGGCACCACCCAAAATGCCATTCAAGCCATGAAACATGGCGCTTACGACTACATTCTCAAGCCATTCGATGTTCCCAAACTCAAGGAACTCATCGCCACCGCCCTCGACGCCGCTCGAGCCATGAAGCAGGTGGTTGCCATCGAACCTCAAGCCGACAATGAGGATTACGACCTTGGCATTATTGGCCAGTCTCCTGCCATGCAGGAGGTGTTCAAGATCATCGGTCAACTCGCCGCCTCCGACGCCACTGCCCTTATCACTGGCGAAAGCGGCACGGGCAAGGAACTCGTCGCGCGCGCCATTTATCACCACGGCGACCGCTCCAATCAGCCCTTCCTCGCCGTCAACTGCGCCGCCATTCCCGAGAACCTTTTGGAAAGTGAACTTTTCGGCCACGAAAAAGGGGCGTTCACCGGCGCCAATACTCAACGCATTGGCAAGTTCGAGCAATGTGACGGCGGGACAATTTTCCTGGATGAGATAGGCGACATGACCGGTGCCACGCAGACCAAGATTCTCCGTGTCCTGCAGGACAGCGCCTTCGAGCGCGTCGGTGGCAATGAACAGGTGCGCGCCGATGTACGCCTTATCGCTGCTACCAACAAGTCGCTCGAGGAAGCCGTCGACAAGGGCGAATTTCGTGAGGATCTTTTCTATCGGCTCAATGTCGTTCGTATCCAGTTGCCTCCGCTCCGAGAGCGCAAGGAGGACATCCCTCAACTCGTAAACTACTTTCTTGCCACCAATGCCGGTGGTCAGCCGCAAAAAACTGTCCCACGAGAAACCCTTCAGCACCTACAGCAACACGATTGGCCCGGCAATGTTCGTGAACTTGAGAATGCTATCAGCCGCGCGCTTGTCATGACCAAGGGTGACGCTATCCTTCCCGCCGCCCTCCCACCAGAGATTACCCAGACGTCCCACTCGCCAGATGCATCTGCACCCGATAACCTTGAAGCCATTGCTAACAAACTTTTCCAGTGGGCACGCGGAAATTCGGACCTCAAGATTATCCCGGCCGTCGAACGAGAACTCATCATTAATGCCTTGCGCGAAACCCGTGGCAATCAGGTTCAAGCAGCCAAGCTTCTTGGCATCACACGCGCCACCCTCAGGAAACGCATCGAGAAATTTGCCATCAAGCGCGAACTCTCGGTTCAGTGACCGTGCTGGTTTGGAAACAGCGGCGAGGTGNTTGTTTTTAGCGTGCCTTCGGAATGTAAAACGAAGCGCATACCGTANTCGCGGCCGAAGTGTTTCAGACTTTCCTTTTCACCCAGCACAAAAAATGCNGTGGCAAGGGCGTCAGTTTGCAGGCAGGTGGAGTGCGGTGACAGTGCAACTGGCAACACCCTGAACGGGTAGACCGGTACGCGGATCCAGTAGGTGGCTGTAGCGTTTTCCGTCCGCGATGAAGAAATTCTCGTAGTTGCCGGAGGTGCTCAATGCACCTGATCGCAGGGGGACTGTCACGCGCTNGCCACGTTTTTCAGGGTCCTCGATACGAATGATCCAGTGATCGGCACCTGGCGGCAGTCCGATGACGCGCAGATCACCGCCAGCCTTGACCATGGCATTGCGGATGCCCAATGCCTGCAGCTTATTGATGGCACGGTCCACGGCGTATCCCTTNCCAAAGCCGCCGGGGTCGATGGAGATGCCGNGGGCATGGAAACGCACGAGACGNCGGGAGGGATCGAGTGTGACCTTCTGCCAGCCGACCTTGGGCAANACGGCGCGTAATTCNGCATTGGTGGGCAGTCGATAACCATCTTTCTTGATGAACCCCCACAGGTCGGCCAGTGGTCGGATCGTGGGGTCGAATGAGCCATCGGTTTGCCGAGCCAACTGGAATGCATCCTGCAGAAGAGGAAACAGTTCCCCGCTTGCCTGTACTGGACGCAGGGCAGCGGCTTGGTTNAGTTTGGCCAGTTCGCTGTCAAGGCGGTGAATGCTGAGCAACTTGTCGACGGCGCGAATTTCATCAAAAGCGGCATTGATGGCTTTATGGGCNGCATNGCGGTTGGGATGATGCACGGTGATGGAAACCAGCGTGCCAAGTTGCGGCTGGAGGCGCGTGATTGGGGTGGCGGTTTCAATCGCCGCCGACTGGCAGCCGACCAGCAGCCACAAGTGCAGGACGCAACTCCAAACGCCAAGTGTGGAGCACGCGCTTGACGCCGGCCGTGACGTTCCTGCAGGAGATGGTGGCACCGCTGATATTGGAGATGTCATCGTTCAAGCGCAGCTTGGCATTGGTAGTCTTTCCCGGAAACTGTTTTCGCCAGCCTGGGCGGCGAATCTCGTGCCCNTGGCTTTCGCGGTACACCATCACNTCGATCTGCTTGACGGCNCCCTCAGGGGTGATGGCTATGGCATAGTCGATGACTTGCGACTTACCCAGGACGTAGTCGTAAGCCACCACGCCAAGTATCTTTTCACCTTTCAAGGCGATGCTATAACGGATGCCGGGAATCTTGACCTGCACACCGCTGGCCTGACCGATGGCAGACATCTTGGGTCGGGAAAATCGGGCAACCTTGTTTTCGAACCGCGTAGCCTCGGGGAAACAAACCTTTTGAACTTCTGCTACGGTGAAGTAGCGAACTGCCATAAGNTCGCCCGGCAGCAACACAACCACCAGTGCTAAAAATGCAAAAGCCCGACGCCCGTGAAAACGAGCGCCGGAGGTTTTGCAGGAGTTTTTTAAGCCCATAGGGATTAGAAAGTGTACCCCACGCCAATGGAGAACTCCGTGCCGTCCACGTCATCCAGCGACTGCCGGACGCCGGCTTTCAGCACCATGTTGGCGTTAAGGAACCATGCCGTGCCATAGGTTAGATAGTTTTTCGAGCCCGACTCGGTGAATGCGCTCGCATCCTTGCCGCCGTCAGAGAGGTCGTAGCCTTCGTAACGGAAGAAGGGGACAATCTCGGCATCGGCGTTGCCGTACGGGATGTGGTAGGCAGTCTCCAGACGGTAGCCGTACATACTGTCACCCACATTCGCATCGGCAATGGCGTCAGGGGAGCCAAAGTGCCACTGTGCGTAGTCGGCGATGAACTCGAGGTTCTTCAGCGCACCGCTCTGGATGCGATACTTGGCCTCCACGTCCCACAGGTAGGCGGAGGTGTCGGTGGTGGTGGTTTCCTGATAGTTGCCTAAATAGGTCGAGGCACTGCCGGAAAAGCCCTTGAGCCA